>NZ_JBQPOM010000041.1:0-964 GCF_052220145.1 Vagococcus sp. WN89Y
CACGATCCACAACCTGTTTGACAGCTTCAATTTTAAACTCTTCGGTATAACGCTTACCGCTCATAGGCACCTCTCTTTAAGCCATTTTAAATGACTCTGAGGTGTCTGTTAAACCCGTGGCGATTCAGAAAAAGGGGCCTGTTTATAGTCAATCATTATAATGTTAAGCGGTGTCAGCTTATGATTTTTTCTTCAGTTATTGAATAAGCGGGTTTTACCAAGTTTTTATATAAATTTATGAAGTCTTTCACCTTGGTTTTTAAGTTTGTCCTGTACTCTCTACCATATTAAATCGTCAAATTTTGTTTTGCGCTTTAATTTTAAATTGTTTTTTGTGAGCTTAATCGTAAATAAATGACGTTGGTATTTATTGAGCGATGATCTGTGGTGTTGCATGCTTTACTTAAGGTAAAGCAATTATTCCCCAGTCGGAAAATATATTTATTAAATTGATTTACGTCTGTCGCGATGACAGGGGTTGTCCCCCCCCTGTCATCACTGGCCACCAATAACCCAGGCACTTTTAACAGTAGGTTACGATGGTTATCACCGATACTAGCTATATAGTTCAATTACGCAAGATATTTCCTGAGATCAATGAATCGAAAATTGAGATATTCACACTTTTTGTCTGGGGAATGTGACCTTCCCCCAGCCTTAGATACAAAGATCAGTTAGTAATGTCGGTTTGATGACCCTGCCCCCGAATATGATCCAGCCGTAATCGGAATAACCGGCTTCAATCTGGCTGCATATTCTGGCAACCGGCAGACTTCTCAGCAAATTCAGATGGCGTCATCCAGCCCAGTGCAGAATGGGGACGCCTCTGGTTATAGTGTATGCGCCAGTCCTCGATTTTGCACCGCGCATCCTCCAGCGGCATGAACCAGTTCTCGTTCAGGCACTCCTGACGCAACCTGCCGTTGAAGGACTCCATCGTCGCATTATCTGTTGGCGTTCCCGG
>NZ_JBQPOM010000042.1:0-1416 GCF_052220145.1 Vagococcus sp. WN89Y
TAATGCCGATCGTTTAAGGATCGGTTGACCGATCCGGTGGCTGGTGTAAAAAGGGTTTCATGTTCATCATGGAACCCTTTTTAAATGGAACTTTCCCAGGCCCTCGGCATTATTAATCTCACCGCACCCGATGACGTTCAGAGCCTTGCTGACCTTCTTTCCCCTGACCTCATCCAGCAGGCTTTTTCCCTTACTGATACGGTCACGTTGCGCAAGCGTAAACTTCCCCTTGAGTCCATGGTCTGGCTGGTTATCGGCATGGCGATATTTAACAATAAACCCCTCTCTCATATCGTCAATCTGATGGATATCGTGGACCGTACCGGCAGGTCATTTACTGCCCCCAGTTCCGTTATAGCCCGCCGCAAAAAGCTGGGTGAAAATGCCATCCGGGAACTGTTCAGCCTCACGCAACAACACTGGCACGAGGAAGCCAGACACCCTCTCTGGCATGGCCTGACACTGAACGCTGTTGATGGTGTGGTCTGGCGCACACCCGATACACCGGAAAATGCGGCAACCTTCGCGAAAGCAGAAAACCAGTTCGGAGAAAGGGGATATCCACAGGTTCGCATGGTATGCCTGATGGAACTGAGCAGCCATCTGCTGCGCGCGAGTGTGATGGAACGGTATGACATTAATGAAATGCGTCTGGCCGCCAGACTGGTGGACCAGGTACCGGATAACAGTGTGACGCTGTTCGACCGGGGCTTCTGGTCAACGGGTTTGCTGCACGACTGGCACCGGTCCGGGGAAAACCGCCACTGGCTGCTGCCGATGAAGAAAGGCACGCAGTATGAGGTGGTGCGCAGGCTGGGCAAACAGGATGAGCTGATAACAGTGAAGACCTCTCCGCAGGCCCGAAAACAGTGGGAGGGGTTGCCGGAGGAACTCACCGTCCGGTTAATCAGACGTAAAGTTAACGGTGTGGAGCGTCAGGTTGTGACGTCAATGACGGATGCCATGCGTTACCCGGCGGCAGACGTGGCAGAGCTGTACAAACACCGGTGGGAAATAGAGCTGGGTTACCGTGAGGCAAAACAGTTCCTGTGCGGAAACCGCTGGACACTGCGAAGTAAGTTGCCGGAGATGGTCAGACAGGAACTGTGGGGCATCCTGCTGACGTACAACCTGGTGCGGTATCAGATGGTGAAAATGGCATTCAGCCTGAAAGGTGATTATCTGCCGTATCAGCTGAGCTTCAGTGGTTCGCTGGCAGAAATACTGCGGTTGCTGATAGGGCTGCCATGGTCATCTCCGGGGGCGGTGCCAGGGCATCTGAAGCACTTTTATAGTAATGCGGCGATGCTGAAACTACCGCCGAGGAGGGAACGGGAATATGAAAGGGAAGTGAGGCAAAAAAGGCCGAAATATCCTGTTAAAAACAATGCCGGTCACCTTAAGTGACCGGCATTA
>NZ_JBQPOM010000043.1:0-1565 GCF_052220145.1 Vagococcus sp. WN89Y
GTAAAAGAATCTGTGGCAATTTATAACCATGAACGGCCACATCTGGCCCTGAAATACAAAACGCCTGATGATGTTCATCAGGCGTTTTACAGGCGGAAGAGTGTCAACCTATATCAGGACTAGTCAGGGGTTAATCCGGCAGAAAAACGCAGAGAAGAAAAACGTGGCGGAGTGCCGCTTCACACGTTTGAATCCGTGGCGCGCGAATGGGTCGCCAGCAATCTGCGATGGACACCGGAGCATGCGAAGCGCGTGCTGCGCTACTTCGAACTTTATGTTTTTCCCACTAACGGCAGTTGCGATATCACCACGCTGAAAGTCAAAGACCTGCTCGAACCGATTAAAGTGGTGGAGAAAGCGGGCAAGCTGGACGTCGCCTCCCGGCTACAACAGCGAACCGCCTGTGTGATGCGCTACGCGGTGCTGAACGGCATTGTCGATCATAACTCTGCCGCCGATTTAACAGGGGCCGTGGCCACCGCAAAAGTCCGCCATCATCCGGCGCTGGATCTCCATCTTATCCCTGATTTACTCGCACGCATCGACGACTACAAAGGCCGTAAGCTGACCCAGCTGGCAGTAAAACTGGCACTTTTGTTGTTTATTCGCTCCAGCGAGCTGCGCTTTGCCCGCTGGGATGAAATCGACCTGGACAACGCTATGTGGACGATTCCGGTCGAGCGTAAGCCGATCCCGGGCGTGAAACACTCTGTTCGCGGCGCGAAGATGCGTTCCACGCATCTGGTACCGCTCTCCCGCCAGGCGGTCGTTCTACTTAGCGAAATCAAAAAGCACAACCGCCCCGGTCTGGAGCTGGTTTTCCCTGGCGATCATGACTACCGCAAGCCGATGAGCGAAAACACCATTAATAAGGCGCTGCGCGGGATGGGTTACGACACGCAGAAAGAAGTCTGCGGCCATGGTTTTCGTACCATGGCCTGTAGCGCGCTGGTGGAGTCCGGGCTGTGGTCGAGCGATGCCGTAGAACGCCAGATGAGCCATCAGGAGCGTAAGCGCGTGCGGGCGGCGTATATTCATAAAGCGCAGCATCTTGAGGAGCGCCGGGAGATGATGCAGTGGTGGGCGGATTACCTGGACGCCAACCGCTTCAGGCATGTAGTGCCGTACAGTTTCAAAAAGGCCGCGCTGGATGCAACGGATCATATGAGTTTTCAGGAGCGCAACGCTAAACGGCTGGAAGAGCTGAAAGCATGGATACTGGCCGATTCGGTATGGCTGACTGCCGCTGATTTATCTGCCAAAGCAGGCTTCAGTTCCTCCGCTCCTGATGCAGGCCCGAAACGCTGGAAAGCTGCTGACAAGATCTTTTCGCTGAAGGTCAACGGTATCGATTTATATCCTGAATATGTTTTGGATGAAGAAGCGCGACCGCTCAGGGTTGTAACTCTTGTACTTTCCCTATTTAAAGAGCGCAAAATGATCCTACCCGCGTAGTGTGGACACGGCCCTAAGCGAGGTTCTGGTTTTCAAATTGCTCCGGGCTGAGTCCGCCACAGGCGCTGTGGCGACGCCACCGATTGTAATCACACTCGATATAATTGAAC
>NZ_JBQPOM010000044.1:0-1734 GCF_052220145.1 Vagococcus sp. WN89Y
CCGGGCAGTACGCCGACCGCGAAACCGGCCTGCACTACAACCTGTTCCGCTACTACGACCCGCAGACCGGGCGGTTCACCGTTCAGGATCCGATAGGGTTAAACGGCGGCTGGAACCTGTACCAGTATGCGCCCAACCCGCTCGGGTGGATCGACCCTACTGGTCTTTCAAGATATGCCGGGGTTGATTTTTCAGGTACCGACGTTTTATATCCAAATGGTGAAAGCATCGTTAAAATCCAGATGACAGGTAGCAGGTATGGTGATTTCAAGGCAGCTAATGAGATCGCCAGATACAACAATGCATCTGGTAATATTACGGGGAAATCACATCCGGAAAACTATACCTGGCACCACCTGAATGATTATGACCCTGTAACGAATACTTCTACAATGCAGCTTGTGGAAACCAGTGCCCATGAAGCCACTTTCCCGCATTCAGGTTCTGTCAGCCAGTTTGAGAAACACCACGGGGTTAAATACGAAACCGCTGAAGCTAAGAAAACGGCCAAAACTTTGAATTGTAAATGAAGGAGGTTTGCATGAAGTCAGTTGATCTAGAATTTTATGAAGATGATGAAGGTGTTTCGGTCGATTTGGTTCTGTCGGCATTTGGTTCCGAGCCTGTCCAGTGCATAAATTTGGAAGCGGATTCGGCCGATAAAAAAATGAAAACCGACGTCGATTTTCTTATTGAAAAACAGAACGACTTTTTTCAGAAAATCACAGCTGAAACCAGGACATACTGCAAACGTGTGTATGGAACCGATGTATCGAACCTCGCTTTGGTGAAAATTTACCTTTCTCCTGATGAGGAAGATGATTTTGGATTTATGTTCTCAACCGATTTGGATCAGGAGCATGGGATAGGTATCAAATTTAAGGGCCTTGAAATGAAAAAAATTGGTAGTAGCGAAACCGCTTTCTTATAAAAAATGTCCGGGCACGCACAGATATTGTATCACTTAATCATATGCAGGATGCTGGATAACACTATGTTACAGATTATCTGTGCTATTAAAAAGGATTATTACAGTGATGAAAAATTAAAACCCTATACCCCCGAAGGGAATTTTCATGTAGTAATCCGCTCTACGCAGTTATACACCCAGATTAGTTGCGAGAGGCAGGGTATATAATTTTACCTGCCTTGAACCGCGCCTACATACCATTCTGAGAAAAATCAAATGCAGCTTTTGGATTCTGAGCGAATTCTTGCTCTAAAAAATATGAAAAATCTTAATTAGCTATTTAACAACATTTCATCCAGCCAATGGCTCTGTCTATAATCGACTGCAAGTCGATCCGGAGTTCAAAAGAGAATTACAAAAGAAATATCCTGGGGTCGTAGAACATGTTCAACCGATGAAAAATGGTAAATTCAGAGGTTTTTCTCCAAAAGGTATGACCGGGCATCATGGAGACTCACCTGGTTCATTACAACTAGCTGATTTTAATGACCATAAAAGCTATCACGAAATTTATCATCCGGATGGGACTGGAGGGCATAATAAGTGGAGCAGCGGAATTTCTTGCCGAAAATGACTGGAGGTATAATTGATTGTAATTAAAGGGTTTGAAGAGCTATTGAATCGCCACGGATAATCCAGACACTTCCGAGCCGTTGATAATATTGATTTTCATATTCCGTCGGTGGCATCTGATCACTCGAACCATGCCGACGCTTACTGTTATAAAACATTTCGATGTAATCAAAAATATCGCTGCGTGCTTC
>NZ_JBQPOM010000045.1:0-2014 GCF_052220145.1 Vagococcus sp. WN89Y
CATCTGCGGGGAAATCTGGAAGCAGTGTTTATAACAAAACGCCCCCGACCATCAAGGCCGAGGGCGGTTAAGATGTCAAAAACCCGTTATCCGGTGAAACGCAGTACCGCTCCGCTTAAGTGAACGGCATTACGCAGAATGCGGGTCTTTTTATACCTATCATCAGACGCGCTCAAAAGCTCTCTGCGTGTATTTCACCGTCATTCCTCATACGCAACACATAAAACCGATCGCACTCGCCTCGTTTAACTGGCGCAGCCACGCACGGACAAAATAAATGTGTCGCAGACAAAAACGGCACTACACCGCACCCGCCTGCGGTTTTTGGATCGAAAAAATTTTTCAGTTTTGTTTTTCTTCAAACCAGACCGCCAGCCCGCGCCATTGCTGGCGGCCTGCGGTAAAACGTAAACTGAAAAGATTGAAGAGAATTTCAGTATTTTTCATTTTTGAAGATCCAAAAAGGATCGGCTTTAATTTTAACTGCATGTTTTATAATACTTATTCTTGCTTTTCGCTGCGTTAGTGTTTTTAGCAAGGAGGGTAAGACAAGTTGCCATGTCGCGCATAAAGCCAGAATCAGCAGGGGTTGCAGCCGTATTGAGGATTTTATTTAAACTGAAAAATATTCGTTTGTAATTGACCGTATCCCTTCTAAAGCGAAGGGCTTGAGCTTAACAGGAGAATTATGTTTTGATTAGACTTTCTACATCGCCTATTTCATAAGATGGATTGTATGGATGCAAAACTAATCGCTTTAGGCATTGTTGACGGCCTTGCCTCGATCCCTGAGGGGTTATATTTATCCGCTGTCAGGACGTATGAAAGTACTGGCCTTATCGATCGCCAATTAAAAGCGCGTAATGAATTAGAAAATGAACGTTTTTTTCGGGTGCTTAAAAGCTTAGCCACTAACGAAGGGCCGATCAGGCGGCTTGTGACTACTGTTATTACTGATTTTTATAATAAGCTGGATGACAAAGGTAAAAGTGCAATTAATAGCAAGCTGAATTATTCGGATGCGAAGCTGGGAAGTCGTGTAGGTGTTCAGGCAGCCATCACTAAAGTGATAGCAGACAGGATAATCAGCCGCGTGAAAATGAGTAAAGTTATGAGCCGTGTAACACGCGTCGCTTCAGCGGTAACTTTCAACATTGTCATGATTCAGGGAATGATAGAAGAAGCGGCCAGGGCATCCAGAAGGATGAAAGTGAAGTATCCACAAACGTATTTTAAAGTGTCACCCATGAATTTAGATATGGTTTATTTTCTTGCTGAAAGAGAACTGGAGCCATACCTGATGTACATTAACAGTCACCCGATACAATGCAAAGGTATTGAAAATGAAATCTGCAAAATCCTCGCTCGTTAAATTTTGCAAATTCATAGGGTTCCAGTCTGCAAATATGATCGAGGCCCTGTCTACTTGCCTTTGTTCTTTCGCTGCGTTTGGTAGTCTCTTCGTTCTGGATGGGTGGGGAATGAAGCTGGCCGGGTTCGTCGGTTTTCTTGTGCTTGCCTATCTGGTTGCCTGGGTGATGGACATAGTGAAAGGCGAAGCTTAGAAACTAACAACCCGAAGAACCAACAGAGGGGTTACGTGAAAACGTAGCCCTTTTGTTTTCCTCGGCATGGTGTGCAATCAACATAGTGTCCATAAGGCATAAAGTTTTACCGGGTGGACGCAAAGTGGACATGGACAAGAAAAAGGGGCTACGCTTTCACGTAACCCCTTGTTTTATTTGTGGATGGCGGGAGTTGAACCCGCGTCCGAAATTCCTACAGACTTAGTATCTGTTATGCTGATTACATCCGCTGCCTGGATTAATTTAATCGCATCTTCTGGCGATATGCCTCGGAAGTCGAAAATTTTTTTGTCGGCGGCTATTTTGAATCGCCACGGGTTTAACAGACACCTCAGAGTCATTTAAAATGGCTTAATGAGAGGTGCACATGAGCAGTAAGCGTTATCCTGAAGAGTTTAAAATTGAAGCTGTCAAACAGGTTGTTGATC
>NZ_JBQPOM010000046.1:0-4139 GCF_052220145.1 Vagococcus sp. WN89Y
GATTACATCGAAATGTTTTATAACAGTAAGCGTCGGCATGGTTCGAGTGATCAGATGCCACCGACGGAATATGAAAATCAATATTATCAACGACTCAGAAGGGCCTGGCTTATCCGTGGCGATTCAGAAAACCATCGCCTGACGCTTTCACCGCCATGATACTGAGGTCGTGCCATGAAGGTAAATCCTGCCCACGCTGGGGCCGATAATATATCCGGAAAAGAGTATTTCCCGACGACATGATCCGATTGTTCTCAGCCAGAACTGGTGTAGCCAGTTCTAATATCGGTAAGGCGCTGCCAGCCAGGATAGACTGTGTGCCGGAATTCAGACGGCTATAAAAAGGCGGCACATGAGACGGCGATTCAATTTGGTTTAGCCAGGAGACCTGGTTGCGGATGACAACGATGTGTGCAGATACCTGTAAACCCGTCAAGAGTTATTAACGTTACTGGTTTGGTTCCGGAAGAAACAATGCGGGTCTGGCTTGAGGATAACAGCTAAATAATTGCGTCTGATACCTCCAACTTGTCATTTATTGCCCTGTATAGAGCAAAATATAGCGCGTCTGGCGAAATGCAGTTTAGTGGATAAAACAACCCCAATCCGCTGTCCGGTAAGGACCGGGGAAAAATGTAGTACAATTGCGCGTACCCATTTACTTCAGCATCCTACCAGATAGTCCATCAAAATGGGAATGATATGTAAGGGGATAACGAAGCAACGGATAGGGTATTGCAACGTTCATCACAGGGAAAACTTGTCCATATGGCAATTGGTAGGGCATAACGATCAACAACATAAAAAACGGAATATTATTCTGTGTTAAGCTATTTACACAAAAAAATCTATTTGATAACATTAACAATGTAAATTACTTCTTAATTTTAATGTCAGACAACTATTAAATCGCAAACAAAATAATCAGATAAGAATCCATATATCAAGGAATGATTGTATTACATGACAACTTCATAAAAGTTTACCTCTGTGGTTTTTCATCATAAAAATTGGTTGTCATTAAAAATGACACCATATTAAATTAGCCCTCGACAATATTAATAAAATAAAAGATCAGAGATTACACTCTCATGATTATGCGTTATCACGCCCCTAATTAACAATCAAAAAATTAGAAAATGCCCTCAACCAAATAAGGGCAAAGGGATATCCACGAATCTATATTCATTTATCTGAAAAGAAGATGCGGTAAAGCCGTGGCAAGGAGAATGCAGCATGAAGAAAGCAATCTGTTATTTTATAATTCCTTTGTTGTTTTTATTATATGCCATAATATGTTTCCCTCAGCCCATTAAAATGGATGAACAGACTATTGCACAGTCTTCTGCAGAGCTGGCTCAGGTACTGCAAAGTAAGGAAAGTACCGAAAACACTAAACGACTATTGGCCAGTAAAATAGCGACACATACCATTGATGAATTAAACAATTCATTGCAACGTTTCGGCAGTGTGCAGGCACAACTTAGTATTGATGACAAGTTTTCACTGCATGAATCATCCCTTGATGTGCTTTTCCCTTTCTATAATTCGCAAAAAAATTTGCTATTTACTCAATGGGGTGGCAGGCAAAATGACAAGCGTATCATAACAAATGTGGGGGTGGGCCACAGACATTTTACTGATCATGGCTGGATGTTTGGTTATAATGCCTTTTACGATGTCGACTGGCATAACAATAATCGTCGTTACGGTATCGGGTTTGAATCCTGGCGAGATTACCTGAAAATAACGGCCAATGGCTATAAACGTCTTTCAGACTGGCGGAATTCACCAAATATAAAAGACTATCAAGAGCGCCCTTCTGATGGCTGGGATGCCCGTATTGAAGGCTGGTTACCCGCTTTCCCGCAATTGGGTGGTAAACTTATTTACGAAAAATATTATGGTGATAATGTCGCCTTATTGGATAAATCCACCCTGCAAAAAAACCCATCCGCCATTACTGCCGGGATTACCTACACCCCTTTCCCATTGTTGACTGCAGGTATCGATTATCGACGGGGCAAAAGCGGCATTGATGATGTCCGTTTTAACGTTAGTCTCACTCACCGACTTGGTGAATCGCTCAAACAACAATTAACCAGCGGAAGCGGCGCAATAAATCGCTCTCTTGCATCGAACCGGCTTGAACTGGTGAGCCGCAATAATGCCGTTGTGCTTGATTATCGTAAACAGACCATCATTACGCTGCAATTTCCTCCCACAATCCAGGGCGAGGAATTAACCACTATTACGATCAGCCCACAAGTAAAAGCAAAATATGGCCTGTCCCGAATATCCCTTGATGATACAGAACTCCGTCAGGCCGGAGGGGGAGTCATCAGTAATACCCCACAACAGCTCACACTTCAGCTACCCGCATGGTCTGAACAACAACAGTCTGTTTCACTCTCTGGCAGAGCATGGGATACACATGGTAATGCCTCAGAAATTGCTTATACCCGAATTATAGTTAATCGCCCAATAAAACAACGGCTATCACTGACTACAGATAAAACAACGGCAATTGCCAACGGGCAGGACATAATCCATTACACACTGACAGTGACGGATAGTGAAGGTAAGCCCGTATCCGGCCAGGCTGTTAGCTGGCAAAATTCGGAAGGCATATTGCAAAGTGATACCATAACAAACGAAACAGGAACCGCGAAAGCGCGGCTAAGCAGTAACACCCCCGGCGTCATTCAGGTTAGTGCAACAAGTGCCAATCAGTCAGTAACATCTCCTGACGTCAAATTTATGCCTGTAACGAATACCCTCACCCTGCTGGCTGACAAAACATGGGTCAAAGCTGACGGTGCAGATCAAGTCAACTATACCCTGACGCTCAAAAATATGGCAGGCCAGCCAGTAATGGGTAACGTTATCAAGTGGAGTACCAACTTAGGTACATTGACGGCCGCTCAGACACTCACCGACAGCAAAGGAGAAGCCAGCGTTAGCTTAACCAGCCTGCATGAGGGTACAGCAATAGTGAACGCTATTGTAGATGACCAGAAACTGGCAGCTCTGCCGGTAAATTTTACCAGAATCATTCGGGGTGAAGTCAGAGTAGAGCAAACCAGGGTTTATCCAAAAACCACACAGACCATCACATTAACCATAACCGATGCTGCAGGTTCTCCCATCACCGGTGAGTCAGTTCGCTGGCATACAGGTTCCGGTATATTGAAGCAATCACAGAATACGACAGACAGTTCCGGGCGTAGTGTGGCTGTATGGGAGAGCGATCAGCCAGGTAGCACAATTATTAAGGCGGAGGTCAATGGGCAATACTTTTCTTCGCCGCAGATAACCACTCTATCGGCACTGGCGGTTACTTCCATCATTGGTATTGATGCTACAGGTGCTGAAGGAAAAAATTTTGGCACACGCATACCCAACAATACCTGGCATGGCGCAAAATTTAAAATAAATACAACAAATGCCGCAGGCACAGTCACCTGGCAGGCCTCGTCTTCTGCTGTTTCTGTTGATAAAAATGTTGTCACCGTTATCAACAACCCTCGTGGGGTTACACTTACAGGGACAGACACGCATGGCCAGAAGATAAAATTGAAGATGGGTAATAACTGGTTTGCGCAAACTGCTATCGCCCAGGGCTGGCTAAATATAGACATACAGGGATCTGCAATCCGTACCTGTAAAACCCAGGGGGCCAGTTTTGCAAATAAAGGACAATTGCAAAGCCTGATATATGAATGGAACGACTTGCATAAGTATCCTGGCTGGACATCTCTTGCTCATAACTGGTTATTCAGCAGTACAACTATAACCATTAATATAACACGGTATGTTGCATTCTTCGTTCCATCCCAAACAACCGGTGATTTTTCAGTGCCTTATGGCTATTATGCCTGTATAAGTAATTAACATAAATGAAAGAACCCAGGAGAGGCCAGGCCTCTCCTGGGATACCCGTGGTGTCAGGGACAATGGCGTAAAAAAGATACACCAGTGAAATAACTAATTGGTAAGAGTACCGTATTCCCTGAATCGCCACGGATAAGCCAGGCCCTTCTGAGTCGTTGATAATATTGATTTTCATATTCCGTCGGTGGCATCTGATCACTCGAACCATGCCGACGCTTACTGTTATAAAACATTTCGATGTAATC
>NZ_JBQPOM010000047.1:0-12077 GCF_052220145.1 Vagococcus sp. WN89Y
CGATCAACAACCTGTTTGACAGCTTCAATTTTAAACTCTTCAGGATAACGCTTACTGCTCATGTGCACCTCTCATTAAGCCATTTTAAATGACTCTGAGGTGTCTGTTAAACCCGTGGCGATTCAATCGTCAACAATTTCACGTGAGCGAAGTGCCAGTACGCTAAGCAAAGAATCTGCTATGCCGTGAGTTTCCTCATTAACGCCCTGAAGATGTAATGAGACACCTTCCGCGCAAGGCAAAATGGCGCGATATTTTCTGGTGACTTTTATTTTTTCTATCTGCAAAACATTTTGGAGTTTTTTAAATAAAGCAGGCGTTTTGTTTTTAAAACCCGTACCTAAAAACACCAAATCAAACGTTTCACTGCAAACTTTGTCACTAATGTTATCTTTCCATGTGATGGCTATGCCGTTAGTCTTCTCAATGGCACTGATAATTTCACATTGAGTATGCATTACTGCACGTTTTACGCCATTCATTTCCTGAAGATAGTGAAATTTATATAATCCGGACAATGTTGCCGGTGCAACACCAGCATAGTTAGTTGTTCGCATTGCTTTTAGTACGCCAGCTTTGATGTTGTCATCTTTTTCAAAATGGGTATTAATATAGTCATTTTGAAACAGAGTATTGGTAAACTGACTTCCTTCATAGTTCACCAACCCTATTGATCGCATAATCATCGATACCTTTGCTTCCGGAAATTGCTCAAGACACGATTGATAAATCTCAGCGCTACTTTGTGCCCCGCCCACAACCGCAATATTTCTGATTTTCTGCTTATCTGTTTGGTTTACTGCAGACAGATAATTCACGCTATGAATAACTTTTTCATTTGATAAATTTGCAAATACTTCAGGTATGTTAAGATCCCTGCCTCCGCCATAAATGATCTTCTTTGCTCTGTACTCTTCACCTTTTTCTGAGGTAATGCGCCACCCAGCTATCTTCCCAAAATTATCAATCTCAGGTGAAATATCAATGACCTTAAAGTCATAAACTACCTGTGTTTTCTTTAAGTTATCGGCGACCCATTGCAAATAATTCGATATCTCTTTTCTGAAAGGATTGAAAGTTTGAAGATTGATGAACTGGTCCAGCCGCTGAGTTTTATGAAGAAAATTCAGAAAACTGAATTTACTGGTTGGATCTCTTTGTGTTACTAAATCTTTTAAAAATGAAACTTGCGACTGCGCTTCAGGGAATAACATTCCTCTATGCCAACAAACTGAAGAATCTTTTTCCAGAATGATTGATGATTTAATATTGCTATGCTTTTTCTTTTCTTCAATTGCCACACTTACGGCAAGATTAGATGGTCCACAGCCGACCATTATCAAATCAACTGAATGCATTTTTCTTTCCTAAGTATTTATTTAAAAGTGGAGTTTACTTACTGCCTTCCCCGGCAAAATATGACATTCTGAAAAACGATGGCAAAGAGTATTAAATTATATATTTTTTAACTTATTAAAATTAACGATAAAGGCCTGTTGTATTGTTTTTAAAATTTTGAGAGAAATCAATCCATGATTTTGGTCCAATACTTACACGGCTGACACCGGATTTACTATAGGCTTCTATATCAAGGTCATCACTTAAGTCCATTACATTGACCGGAATTTTTACAGCATCACATACTTTTTTGATTAACGCTTTATCTGTCGTGCCAGGAATAAAAAAGCCGCTCGCTCCCGCTTTGCTGTAGGCACGACCTCTTAAAATTACATTCTCTAACAAGTCATTATGCTTTGCCTGGTTACTTTCCAGCAGGAAAACATCTGTTCTGGCATTAATAAAAATATTTGTTCCCAGCTTGTTAGCGACATCTCTTAAACCTGATATCCTTGCTGATTGCTCTTCGATTCCAAATATGCCGCCGTCAGGGATATTCTGGTCTTCGAAATTAATTCCAGAAATTCCGACTTTGATCAATGCAGAAAAATTCTCACGTACTTCATCGATTTTTTCTGAATAGCCACTTTCAAAGTCAACTGTAACTGGAACATCTACGGCTCTGACAATATTTTTCACAATAATCAGTAAATCATTAAAAGGCATGATTTGACCGTCTGCGTAGCCCTGAGCTTCAGCTACTGACCAGCTACTGGTAGCAATCGCCTCCGCTCCATTATCGGCAACAATTTTCGCCGTGCCCGCATCCCAGACATTAAACAAAAAAAGTGGTCGAGATTTTTTATGTAATTCATGCAATGATTCAATATGCTTATTCATAATTCCTCTCAATTATTTGATATTCTGCGTTCGTGTTCAATTAACCATTTCTTGCGCCATAAACCACCACCGTAACCGGTTAATGTTCCATCTGCGCCAATTACTCTGTGACATGGAATTAAAATTGAAATTTGATTAGCACCATTAGCCCGGGCAACTGCCCTGCAAGCTGAAGTGCTGCCTATTTCTCTAGCAATATCTAAATAACTTCTTAATTCTCCAACAGGGATTTTTCTAAGAGCATCCCATACTCCCCTTGTAAATTTTGAACCAAATTCTGCCAAGGGAGTATTAAAACTAAGTATTTTTCCTGCGAAGTATAAATTGAGCTCTTTCTCAACAAGATCGATTGGTTCTTCACGACCCATCACAATCTCTGAGTTTGTTAACTTTTTGAGTTTCTCCATTTCTCCAGGAAGGGCTTTTCTGTCAAGAAACTCCAGTAAATAGAGAGAATATTTGTCCGCAATGGCTATCATTGTTCCGATTGGGGTTTCTATCCAATCAGCTTTAAGATAGAACCTGTTGTTTGCATTTTTAGGAGAAACGCCGATGTATCGTGATATTGCATTGCGGAATCCGCTTCCTGACTCATAACTGGCTGAGAGTTGCGCATCTATGACTTTTGAACCGACAGTCAGTGACTCCACACTCCTGCCAATCCTTCTTAAACGGGCAATTTCTAAAAATGTCATTCCGAACTGACGCCGGAATGCCCGCCTAACAGTCGAAGGGTCGAATCCCATTTCGGCTATGATGCCTTCAGACCATCTTACGTCAGGTTTTTTTTCCAGTTCATCCAACAGCCTATCGATAATTGGTTCGCGAGTCAGACCGGCAGCCATCGGTCGACAACGTTTGCAAGGTCTGAAACCAGCTTCAAGCGCCGAAGCAATTGAGGAATAGAATGTTGAATTTTCTTTTTTAGGTTTGCGGGCAGGGCAGGTCAATTTGCAGAAGATCCCCGTGCTCTTTACACCCACGTACGCAAAGCCTTCGTAAGAAGGATCGCGTTCAATCAATGCCTTATAAAGAACATCATCCGAAGGAATGTCCAATAGCATCATGATGCCTCGTTTTGTTAGTGTTTCACGATGTTAATGTAATGCTGCAAATGTAGCGACTAAAATCGGGCACGTATTTTTTATGATGATAAAAAAGAATTTCACCCCATTAAAATGTTATTTATAAAGATAATGTTTCTTATGTTTTGAATTTTTCAGCACTAAATATCGTTTTTTTGCGCAAAAAGTTTTTCGATGCATCACTGTATTTTGTGATTAAAGTCACTAACAGACAACGTAATATCTTGAATTTTATAATAATATTTATTTTTGTTAAATTTGCGTTTCCCGACATTTCGCCCTTCAAAACATTAGTACATTGGGACTGAGTAGCCGGATTGCTGCGCGAAATGCATGCAGATGGCATGCCCTGCTGGTGCTGGCCTAGGAGCGCTGGCTCACGCTGTGTCGAAATGTCAGAGAGAGTCGTCCGTTAATGGCCGCTTTTGCCTGGCATCTAGCGGATTTGCATGACCCGCTCAGCCTGCCTGATATCCGCTAACCTGCGCTCTATGCTTCTGTCATTTTCGGGCACGATTTTCATCACCAGGAGCTGGACCGGCTGATTGATACGCTGACGTCGCTGGGTTATGTCCCGGCCAGCCAGAAAAAGTATGTCTCAGGCATACTGGCAACACTGATGATCATTAACAGGGATCCCCGGCTAAAAACGTTTACGCCTGAGCTCCTCTGGCGTGCCCAGAGCAGGATAGACAAGGGTTTATCCCGTTACGCCGGCCGCGTTTCACATGCACTTGCTGCACTGGGAATTTTCAGCACCCAATGGATGATGCGAAACTATACAAAATGGTACGAGAAGCGGGTGGAAGGGATCGATCCGGCTTGGGTGCACTGGTGCCGGTGTTGGCGGGAAACGTCGTGGCAACTGCCAGGATAATGCGGTGGCCGAATCGTTCTTCAGCTCGCTGAAAAAAGAGCGCATCAGAAAGCGTATCTATAAAACCCGGGATCTGGCCCGGGCGGATATCTTCGATTACATTGAAGTGTTCTACAACAGGACCCGGCGCCACAGTCACCTGGGAGGCGTCAGTCCGGAGGCCTTCGAAAAGGCCTCACCGTGAGGACAGAATTTGTCTACGGGCGTGGGGTCAGTCCAGTCTTATCTGAGATGGCATTTTTCCATGAACGAATTTAATGGTTAGCGGAGCATCAGTTCTGACCTGCAAAAGTGCTTTTACTTCTTCTTCAATTTCAGGCCAGTACAGGCCTGTTTTCTTATATGCAGGGAAAAAGAAAAACCTGATAACGGCAACGATCCTGTTCATCCAGTTTGCCTTCACGGACTTATGGATGTCTTCAAACTCATCCAGTGTCATAGCGCCAATTTCCTTCCCGTTGGCTTCGACTACCCAGTACACATCTTTCATTCCGTCACCTCATCGTTCAGGCTTTTCCGTTTATCTACATCGTCTATTAAGGAGTTTGCCTGGAGATGACGAAGTGCGGATTCCAGTGAGGGAAACTCCATCGTTTCCTGACGTGACATAAAGCGATCTGTGGCGATGCCATATGTGTCTGTTTCGATGTTAAAAACGAAGCTGTGGCAGCAGTCCACTGCGGGGGAGTTATAAATCATTAATGATTTTTCTTTTCGCTCATCAGCAATAAGATACGGCAGAACAAACTCCACCATCTGGATTGTTTGCTCCAGTTCTTCTTCAGACTTTGTTGTGAAACCGATCCCGTAAACTGACTGTCCGGTATAAATATTGCCGAAGGCAGTCAGACGCAGACCTGCGATCGTACCGACCCATTTATCACGGTATGCTCGCATGGTAGTTGAGGCATCCTCACTCATACTAAATATTCCATGCCAATTGGGAGCATCTCCCCAGCTCACTATGACGAGTTCATCTCTCTGATTTTCCAGGTCTGCAAGGTGGTCTTCGGCTATTTCCAGATTCCGTTCTGCACGTCTGACTGAGCGCTCGCGTTTTGAAATAACCTCTGAGGCATCGCTAATTAGCTTTTCAATGGTTTTGATATTTTCACCTGTTGGTAAACTGAACATATCAGTCCTCCTGCGACCGTGGATAAGGTGACTTGCTCATTGCCTGACCTCCCGACTAACCTTCGTACCGCGTGCGACTTCCGGAATTTGTTTCCACAGGCGCGCGGTCCATTCGGGTTTAAGATGCTCCGGATTGGAGGAACGATAAGTTGCGGTAACGTTGCTGTGTTTAGCATCGCCTGTGACTTCTATTGTCATACGATCATTAGCTGCCCAGTTCCGGCTCATGCGATAATAAGACCCAGGTTGGGCTGACCAACTGGCACCTTCTGAAATTGCCGATGCTGACCAGCCAGCATTTCCCTGACCATTGTTTCTTGCGGCTGAAACATCTTCATCTGAGGGAAAACCATAATGCTGCTTCAGGCGTAGCGCAGAAGTATCTACGCCGACTGGCAGGCTGAATGCCTGGGCAATCTCATTACGTTCAGCCTGTTTTTCAGAAGGATGCTGCTCACCAGGTGATATCATTGTGCTGACATCTGACAGTTGTCGCTGAAACTGATTGAGCTGGTTCTGGCTACACCCCGCAAGAGCCATAAGTACAAAAGAGATACCTGAGCAAAGAATGAGTTTTTTCATAGTGTTCTCCTGAGGACTTCCAGGGCTGTCAGTAAACAGCCCCTTCATTTTGCTGGATCAGAAAGTGAATTGAAGTTGTGCAACCGCCCCGTAGGTACGATCAGTGCCTGCGATGCCCGTGATATCCAGGTGAACCACATCAAACGGAGAGAACCCCAGGCCGGCAGTGAAAGCATTGCCTTCTCCGGAAGCCATGTTCTGGCGGTAACCCGCGCGCACCTGCATCCAGTTCCAGGCATTAATCTCGGCACCCAGACTTGCAAACTGACGCTTATTATCACTGGTGAAACCACTCGCTTCAGTCAGGTCGACATCGAGCGCGGTTGTGATGAACCTGTTGTGCCATGAGGCGCCGGCAGTGGCCTGCGGTTTAATCTTGAACGTTCCCTTTTCATCATTGACTTCTTTGGTATCGATTGAGCGGGGGATGATATTTTGTACGGCCAGACCGAGAGTCCAGTTATCGTTCAGGTTTGTGGACAGACCGACGTCGGCGTTAAAACCGGTTTTGGTATTGCGATACTCGCTGGAGTCAATGTCGTTTTTGTCAAAATTACTGACGGAAACGTTGTAGTTAAACAGGTCAACGCGCTGGTATTTTGGTGTGATACCAAAGGACCAGGCATGTCCTGCAGTTTCGAACTCATGCGCCATGGCCACGCCGACATCGGTGATCACAGCCGCACGACCGTAAGCTCTTGACGTAAGTGAGTCAGTATCCACTGCAGAAGGGGGGATTGTGCCATCGGCGACCTTGTCGAGGTATTCCAGGTCGTGATCGCTGACCTTACCATCGACAGAGACAGTACCCCATGATTTCACCACAACGGCGAACGGTAGTGTCTGGTTCGGCACAGTTGCAATAACTGAAGCCCCGACCTGGCCGTTCGCATGTGTGTTTTTCAAATCCTGATGCTTTTTCTTGAGTGCCGCGGCGCTTTCGCTGACACCGGACTGATTAGCGACGGCGCTGTCGAAACGATCCCAGAGGTCCTTAACATCATCCGCTTTATCCACGGTTTTATCCGGGTCAGAGACCTGGGCACCCACCGATGGCAGCACCAGGCTGAAATCATCGGTTGGTCCGGACGTAGTTAACAGAGCAGGGTTAGACAGAGCAGCTGTACCGTAGTGCGCGGATGCCACGCCGGTGCCACCCATAGCATCACCGCGTGCCTCCATCCAGTTCGTCGCAGCATTAACCGACGGCGCTGCGGAAACCAGAAGAGCAAGGGAAACGCAGCGTGTAATCATTGAAATTGAAGCTTTCATCATTTATATCCTTTGTCGTTTATGGTGTTTAAGGCAAAAAAATCCCCTGGCGCTGGCGCACCAATAAAACAATGTGTCTGACTGGTTATTTCACTTAATATTGAGGGCTGTTATTTGGCTAACAAATTTACTCCATTCTGGTGTTATAAATTTATCAGGGAAAAGAAAAGGTTCTCTTTCCTCTTCGGTCCATATATTTTGAGAAAACTTACCTGACTCTGTTCGTTGAAGTTTCTGAATCTCCCTCAGTGCAGCGGCCGGAAGTATCTTTCCTTCTCTCAGCGCATCCAGTAAATAACCGGATGCATAAAATGTGTCGAAACTGCTGAGAATATGCGCCCTGAAGAGAATGTTGCTCATACTCAGGAATGAATTAAGTTGTGTTTTATAAGCACCTGAAGATGGACAATGCCCGATACATTCAACTACACGGATTGTTGTGTTATTAACGGTTTTATAGCGCCGAATAAAAATGAAAACATGTCCGGATTCGTCTTTGATATCTCCTGAGGTGTATTGATTCTCTCTGACCAGAAATATGTCAGGACGGGTCAGGTTGTCGTCAGATGTATATTCCTGAATTCTTTTTTTAATTATCATGGCAACCTGCATCCATTCGCTGAAAGCGGTCAGATACGCTGGCCGGGGATCACTTCCTTCCAGCCATCTGGTACTTACACAGAACCAGTCAGATAGCTGTTTCAGCAAAGGTGCAGTTAAGTAATCCATCGTTCTTTCACGGCTTTCCAGAACGCTCAGACCGATATTCCAGTCCGAGAGCAGGCGAGCCACGTCCAGTACCGACAGGCGGTGCTCATCCATCAGCAGCCAGAACCGTTCGTGGATATGTGTGATCACAGCCTGTCGGGGGATAAGCGTCTCGCGCATGATACCCTCGACGAGAATATTGACCAGTTCAGCTGATGAAATACCCAGGCGTCCTGATACCAGTGTGACGAAATCCCTGACAGCTGGTTTAAAACGTATTGCAATAGGGCTGCCAGACGTTTTCTTTCCGTCCGAAAGCTGGGCTACCAGCTGCTGCATATTTTCATCCCGTTCAGTGATGATACTGGCAAGGATGGAGGTGATGTTCAGACGGTTCATATAATTTCCCGGTGTTGGCTAATACATTAATTCGACTTAAGTTATTAATTATTGTATCCACTGTGGATACGTTACCGCGCACCAGAGTGGATGTATAACGATGAAAATCGATCGTTCAGATCGACTACATTGATGTAGCCAGTGTGACAACAGGTGAAAAAGCAAAACAGGGGAAATTATTTTTCCGGATTGAAAGTTTTTCGTATGACAAGAACGGGCCATAACGTTCTGGACGGTACACGCCAGCGCCACTGTGCAAGAAGAATTTCCAGTTGCATAACTGCACGCGCAGCGGGTGTGAAGGGGACATGTATGACATGGCTTCGGTAATGTCCGGCCTGAATCTGAAGATGCCTTCTGATACGTTTAATTCGATAAGAGGTGAGGAGATGGGAGGCAATCACGATGGTGTTTTCTCTGCCACTGAGAGCGTCCTCTATACTGGTTAGCACTCCATTCCAGAACCAGGCCACACGTTCGGATGAAATACTGACGGTTGGCTGGTTTGGCGACAGATGCACGAATATCCTTGAGCTGCGCTTATGGTAGCTCAGGATGCAGGGCTGGTTGATGAGTCTGCGCTGCATCCAGTTCACCACTCTCAGAGAAAAAGGGGATATTAAAACAAGCCCCCAGATATACACCATCCCATCCTGATACCCCGTAATTAGAGCGATGAACCCGTAACTCACAAAACCCCAGCAGAGGATAATTCCAGAGACTACTAATCTTTGCATTTCTGTCGCTTCCCTCAGATTTCTGATGGCGCTTAAGGAAGCATGCTGATTAATTCTCTTCATCTGAAAACTGTGAACCGGCCTTTAAGGATTAATGCAAGTTCGTTTTGTTTAATCAGGAACTAAGGCTTTTGACTTGCAAAATACAACCGTCTCCATAGCGTAGCGTCAATTCAGAATCTGGTTATGGGGTGGTTATGCGTGGACTGAAATGGTTAACAGGCCTTGGACTGGCAGTCGGAACGGAACACTCAGTAAGGCCATCCGTACAGCCGGCGCAAGCGGGAGGGTTCCGGAACGTACTGTCCGGTCAGTTGTTACTGGGAACTGCGGAGCGACAGAAGTTCGTCCGGATGTTGCGGGAAAATTGCCCACTGTCACAGTCTGCCTTTGACGAATTCTGGCTAAAACCCTTAGAGCAAATGGCCGCCCGCGTTCAGGAAGTACCGGCAGCCTGGGCGGGGCCGTTCGCCACTCCAGGGGGCTTTACTGACCTCAGTTTATCCGTGGCCGCAAGTGCCGTGAGGCTGGTACGCGGTATGATGTTACCTCCGGGAGCGACGCCTGAGGAGCAGGCAGAGCAGGGGCCTGCCTGGATATGCGCAGTGTTCTGGGCTGGGCTTTTTCATCATCTTGACTGGTTGTCGCAGATTGAAGGGAGCCTGGCGAACGGAAAAGCCTGGTGTCCGGGGATGGAAATACCCGGTGCAAACTGGCGGGTGCGTCCCAGGCAGGGGAGGGCGGCCTCAATGAACGGAATGTTCATTGCCAGTAAACTCATCCCGGATGCTGCGGCTATCTGGCTTCAACGGTGGCCGGCGATTTCAGGCGCGCTTTTTTTGTACCTCAGCGGACAAAAAGTTCAGTCTGGAATTCTCAACAGCATCATCAGCGATGCGCTTGCCAGCGTTGCCAATAAATCAGGAGCCGTCTCTGGTACAGCAAGCCCCTCTGAAAGCGATAAGGTGATCACCTCAGGGGAGGAAGAATCCAGAACAAACAATATCCCAAATTTAATAGACGACGATATGCATCAAACGTCCAGTCACAAAAATATAACACCGGTTCCAGAGCCAATTAACATTGCATCAATAGGTTACGATATTAACCAGACAGATGTTTATGCTGCTAAGGATGTTACCGGTCAGGTTACGTTGCTTTCGGCATTTGATAATCATGATACACAGTCATCCGATGAACGAACAGGTGATGAAACTGTCCGGGATGAGTCGGTATCAACCGCAGAACTTCTGGGCGTGCTTGACAAGATGTCGGGCTCTGGTGCTCCTGATGTTGAAGCGAAAGTTGAAACTATTTCTTCTGAAGAGGCTTCGCTGGTCGGGATGGAATCTGGCACCCAAGGAGAAAAGTTTCTGGACTGGCTGAAATCCTCAATCCTTGACGGTACGGTTAGTGTCAATGAGGGTGAGAGTTTTGCACATATTCTGGCTCAGTTTGTATTCATTGTTTCACCTGAGTGTTTTTTTAAATATTTATCGCTGAATACAAATGAGTCACTGGATAAATCGGAGTTGCAAAAAAGCTTTGAAGCTCTGAACGTTCATTATTCACGAAATGGTAAAGGCCTCTGGCATTACCATAAATACGACACGCCGGATAAAAGCGGTCGTTATACCAAAATGTCAGGATACATGCTGAGCGCTGACATTATTTACAGAAAAGGAACCTGTCCACCGGACAGTTTATGGCTTGCACGAAGAAATTAATACTATTGTTTAAGTCAGAAGAACAATATATGAGGTGAATATGAACAATGCATTTGAACAAGTGCTGGATGATTATTTTTTCAGTAAATCTTTGCGCCCGGCTACGGAGTGGAGCTACAGGAAGGTAGTCAGATCATTCATTTCCTTTAGCGGCTCAGGTATTTCACCTGAGCAGGTTGATAAAACGCTGGTTTTAACGTGGCGCCGAAAAATTATCCATGAGGAAGGACTGAGCAGAACGACATGGAATAATAAAGTGACTCATATGCGCGCGATATTTAATCACGCCATCGTTAATGGGCTTGTAACGATGAGGGAAAATCCTTTCAACGGGGTAATTACCCGACCCGATGTCAAACGCAAAAAAACACTGACTGATGTACAGATGAATAAAATTTATCTGCACATGCAGGCGAGGGAAGAGGATGAACGGACTGGTATGATGGAGTTAAGAAAAAGCGCCTTACGGCCAGCATGGTTCTGGCTAACGGTACTGGATGCATTGCGGAGGACAGGAATGCGCCAGAACCAGCTGCTGCACATTCGCCTGGGGGATGTAAATTTTGAGCACCGCTGGATTAATCTCCGGCCTGAGGGTTCCAAGAACCATAAGGAGCACCGGGTTCCGATTACTGAAAACCTCCGCCCCAGACTTGAAAGGCTCTATAACCTTTCACTTGAGCGTGGCGCGAAGATGCATGACCAGTTGTTTAATCTTTCTCGCTTTGATGGCCGGAAGAATGAAATCAGCAGCAACATGGATTATCCGCCGTTGCGTGCGTTTTTCAGACGACTTTCGCGAGAATGCGGTTTTACAGTCAGCCCGCACAGGTTCCGACACACCATCGCGACTAACCTGATGCGTTTGCCGGATCGTAACCTTAAGATGGCACAGGACCTGCTTGGTCATTCAACACCGGCAGTCACGCTGGAGTATGTTGAAAGTGACCTGGATAAGGTCCGGGACATGCTGGAGGAGCTGGATGCGGCATAAGACCAATCTTAAGTTAAATCTAAGTTGATGAAATTAAAAATGGAAAAAAAAGGGATGTTTGCTTTACAAAAGATTGACACAGGGAAGATCTGAGGGTAAATACGTTCGTGAAGTAAATTGTGGACGTGAGAAATCCAGAGGATGGTATGAACATCCTCTGGATTTAAGTCCCGTGTTCAACTGATGCGGTAACACAAGTACCATCATCATGCCGTCTGGGACTATTGTCTTGCCCGTTAAGGATCTCATCTCTTAACGAACAGGCTCTGAAGAAGTGGTGCCCGGACTCGGAATCGAACCAAGGACACGGGGATTTTCAATCCC
>NZ_JBQPOM010000048.1:0-15551 GCF_052220145.1 Vagococcus sp. WN89Y
CGATCTGCTCAACAACGGCTATTTTAAAGGATAGAGGATAATCGCGTTGGGTGCGTTTGAACTCAGTCATCATCACGTTCTCCGGGTTTGAGTCAGGAATGTGTCAACGCTATTCAGGACGGGTCACAGAAACAAAAAAAGCACCTTCACAGGTGCTTTTTTACTGATTAAGTTTTAGCGCAGGCTAAACCTTATTCATAAATATTGGCGCGGTCGCGTAATTCTTTACCCGGCTTAAAGTGCGGGACATATTTGCCTTCCAGCTCCACTTTATCGCCTGTTTTCGGGTTACGCCCGGTGCGGGGTGCGCGATAGTGCAGAGAAAAACTACCGAAACCGCGGATCTCAATGCGCTCGCCCTGGGCAAGGGTAGAGGCCATATGCTCCAGCATCTCTTTTACGGCATCTTCTACGGCTTTTGCCGGGATGTGCGATTGCTGGCTTGCAAGTCTTTCAATCAATTCTGACTTGGTCATGATTCCTCCGGTTCCTTTCAAGGCAAAATTAGCTTAACAGCAGCACCAGGTAACAAGGGCGACCGTAGCCGCCCTTTGTTATTGATTACAGGACGAATCCTGCAATCTGTCAAGTAACTCATTATCCTAAACACATAAACTGTGTAAATGATGCAGAGTCCTTGATCTTACTCGCCTTTCGCTGCTTTGAAAGCTTCAGCCATAGCGCTAGAGAAGTTGCCTTCTTCCTGTTTGTTGTTAACAGAAGCGATAGCATCTTTCTCGTCAGCTTCGTCTTTCGCGCGAACAGACAGGCTAACTACACGGTTCTTACGGTCAACGCCGGTGAATTTAGCTTCAACGTCGTCGCCTACATTCAGAACCAGAGTCGCATCTTCTACGCGATCGCGGGAAGCTTCAGAAGCGCGCAGGTAACCTTCAACGCCGTCAGCCAGTTCTACGGTTGCGCCTTTCGCGTCAACTGCAGTCACTTTACCGTTTACGATTGCGCCTTTCTTGTTCAGTGCAACGTAGTTGTTGAACGGATCTTCTGCGAGCTGTTTAACGCCCAGAGAGATACGCTCGCGCTCTGCGTCAACCTGCAGAACAACGGCTGCGATTTCGTCGCCTTTTTTGTATTCACGAACTGCTTCTTCGCCTGCAACGTTCCAGGAGATGTCAGACAGGTGAACCAGGCCATCGATACCGCCGTCCAGGCCGATGAAGATACCGAAGTCAGTAATAGACTTGATTTTACCTTCAACGCGGTCGCCCTTGTTATGGGTTTCAGCGAACTGCTGCCACGGGTTGGATTTGCACTGTTTCAGGCCCAGGGAGATACGACGACGTTCTTCGTCGATATCCAGAACCATAACTTCCACTACGTCGCCAACGTTAACAACTTTGGACGGGTGGATGTTTTTGTTGGTCCAGTCCATTTCGGAAACGTGAACCAGGCCTTCAACACCTTCTTCGATTTCAACGAAGCAGCCGTAGTCGGTCAGGTTGGTCACGCGGCCAGTCAGACGGGTGCCTTCCGGGTAACGCTTAGCGATAGCGACCCACGGATCTTCGCCCAGCTGTTTCAGGCCCAGGGATACACGAGTACGCTCGCGGTCGAATTTCAGCACTTTAACAGTGATTTCGTCGCCAACGTTTACGATTTCGCTCGGATGCTTAACGCGTTTCCATGCCATATCGGTGATGTGCAGCAGGCCGTCAACGCCGCCCAGATCAACGAATGCACCGTAGTCAGTAAGGTTCTTAACGATACCTTTAACTTCCATGCCTTCCTGCAGGTTTTCCAGCAGCTGATCGCGTTCTGCGCTGTTTTCGGATTCGATAACTGCACGACGGGAAACAACAACGTTGTTACGCTTCTGGTCAAGCTTGATTACTTTGAATTCAAGCTCTTTGCCTTCAAGGTGCAGAGTGTCACGGACCGGACGAACGTCTACCAGAGAACCTGGCAGGAACGCGCGGATGCCGTTCAGCTCAACAGTGAAGCCGCCCTTGACTTTGCCGTTGATAACACCGGTAACAGTTTCAGCGTCTTCGTAAGCTTTTTCCAGCGTGATCCAGGCTTCGTGACGTTTAGCTTTCTCACGGGACAGCAGGGTTTCACCGAAGCCGTCTTCTACTGCATCCAGAGCAACGTCAACTTCGTCACCAACCTGGATTTCCAGCTCGCCCTGGGCGTTTTTGAATTGCTCAGCCGGGATGGCAGATTCAGATTTCAGACCAGCGTCAACCAGTACTACGTCTTTATCGATAGCAACAACAACACCACGAACGATAGAACCCGGGCGGGTTTCGATTTCTTTCAGGGACTCTTCAAAGAGTTGAGCAAAAGATTCAGTCATATTGATAATCTTCAGGATTCTTCAATTTAACGTCCACCTGGCTTCATGCCGGATGGGGTTGTTTCACATGCCTGCTCACATTCCATTGCAGCAGGTACTACGAATTCTGTCGCTTACGCGAGAGCCAATTTTTGGCGAGCATAGTGTAGCGCTTTCTCGATCACTTGCTCAATGCTTAATCGGGTTGAATCCAGAACTAAAGCATCAGCAGCGGGAACCAGCGGCGCAACGGGGCGATTACGGTCGCGATCGTCACGTTCTTTGATCTCAGCCAAAAGGCGTTCAAAGTTAACACTAAAGCCCTTCTCCTGCAACTGTAGCATGCGGCGATGCGCACGCTCTTCAGATGAGGCATCAAGGAAAATTTTCACTGGTGCATCAGGGAACACCACCGTTCCCATGTCGCGCCCGTCCGCTATCAGACCTGGCGCTTCGCGAAATGCACGCTGGCGGCGTAATAAAGCCTCGCGCACGCGCGGGAAAGCGGCGACCTGCGACGCCGCATTGGCGACTTCCTGAGTACGGATTTCACCGCTTACGTCTTCTCCTTCGAGAATCACTTCCAGGCGACCATCGGTGGCGACAAAGCGCACGTCCAGATGCGCAGCCAGCGGAGCCAGCGCCTCTTCCGATGCCACATCAACATGATGATGCAGCGCGGCCAACGCCAGCACACGATAAATTGCGCCTGAGTCCAGCAGATGCCATTGCAACGCTTCCGCCATTGCCTTGCAAAGGGTGCCTTTTCCCGCACCGCTTGGCCCATCAATGGTAATTACCGGGGCAATTGCCGTCATCTTTTTCTCCTTTATAGAAGGCATACCGTTTACGTAAACGCCGCGCATTATACGCAGCTATGCAGCCAAACGTTACTGTTGAGTTCGAATAACGGAATATATGAAGGTGAGTGTAGAAGAATTGTACGGAAGACGGGCCGATTTATACCAGCCCGTAATGGCAAGGTTACTTCTTATCTGCCGCGATGCGATCGCGGATATGCTGCGCACGTTCCGCTGAAGGCGGGTGTGAGTCGAACATCGATTTTTCAGAACCTGCATCAAGTTTTGCCAGCTTGTCGAAGCTGCTGACCAGACCCTGACGGCTGATGTTGCGTTTTTTCAGCAGATCATAGGAGAAATCATCCGCTGCGGACTCCTGGCTGCGGGAGAATGCAGAGTTGATCATATTCTCCGCCAGATCGCCAAGCTGGGACTGAGAAAGCTGCGCACCTGCCGCGCTGCTGGCGGAGATAGCATCGCGAGTCGCAAGAGTGGCGTACGCAGTCTGCATCGCTTTGCGTGTATGACCCAGCGCGACGTGACCCATTTCATGCCCCAGCACGGCTTCGACTTCGTTGTTGGTCATCATATCCATCAGGCCGCTATAAACACGGATGCAGCCGTTCGCCATCGCCCATGCGTTAACCTCTTTCGTCATATAGACTTTATAGTTAACCGGCGTGCCGTCGATGGTGTTACCGAGTGCTTTGGCGATTTTGCCCAGACGTTTTGCATAGGTGCTGGAGGCTGGCGCAACACGGTTTTGTTTGTCCATCTCCGCGCAGGCCTGGTCCGACAGCGCCTTCACATCCGCATCGCTCAGCGTTGCAGCTTTATAAGCAGACATCCCGGATTTTGTTAACGCATCTGCGTCAATACTACCCATGTGTTTACAGCCAGAGACCAGGGTTGCTGCCATCAGGCAGCCCAGAAGCATTGTTTTTTTCATAGACAGTCCATGTGTTAACTAACTGAAATTTCGGGGTTAATCCCGCAGGGATAGTAACATGGACCACGGAGGGTTGCCCCTGCCATTGTTGAGAGGGGCAAAGCTCCGCATAATGTGCGGAGCATAAGCGTGCTATCAGGCGAGTGTGCTGATACGGGCCAGTTGCTGGAAATAATCGGGGAAGGTTTTCGCCGTGCATTTCGGGTCAAGAATGGTCACCGGCGTATCCGACAGCGCCACCAGCGAGAAGCACATCGCCATGCGGTGATCGTTATAGGTGCCGATTTGCGCAAACTGTAACGTTGCAGGCGGCGTGACGCGGATGTAATCCTCGCCCTCTTCCACCGTCGCGCCAACTTTGCGTAGCTCGGTCGCCATCGCAAACAGACGATCGGTTTCTTTCACGCGCCAGTTATAAATGTTGCGCAGCGTCGTGGTGCCTTTGGCGAACAGCGCCGTGGTAGCAATGGTCATGGCTGCGTCCGGTATATGATTCATATCCATATCGACAGCATTCAGCTCACCACGGGTGCAGGCAATGTAATCATCGCCCCACTCCAGCGTCGCGCCCATTTTTTCAAGCACGTCCGCAAAACGGATATCGCCCTGCACGCTGTTACGGCCAATACCGGTAACTTTCACCGTCCCGCCTTTGATGGCTGCCGCCGCGAGGAAATAGGACGCAGACGACGCATCGCCCTCCACCAGGTAGTGACCCGGCGAGAGGTAAGTCTGATTACCGCGCACGACAAAGCGCTGATAATGCTGGTTCTCCACCTCCACACCGAAGGTTTTCATTAAATGCAGCGTGATGTCGATATAAGGTTTCGACACCAGCTCGCCTTTGATGGTAATGACGGTATCAGCTGGTGCCAGCGGTGCGGCCATTAAAAGCGCGGTCAAAAACTGGCTGGAAACACTACCGTCAACGCTCACTTCGCCGCCATCAAATCCCCCGCGCAGGTGCACTGGCGGATAATTTTCCTGCTCCAGATAATCAATCTTCGCGCCGCCGTGGCGTAAGGCGTCCACCAGATGACCAATCGGGCGCTCTTTCATGCGCGGCTCGCCGGTCAGCACCACATCATTATTACCCAGGCACAGTGCCGCGGCCAGCGGGCGCATCGCGGTCCCGGCGTTGCCAAGAAACAGTTCCTGTTTTTGCGCAGTGTGCAGCGGGCCACCGGCTCCGGTGACTTCACAGCGGGTACGATCGGCGGATAAGGTGTAATGAACTCCCAGCGTACTGAGGGCATTGAGCATATGGCGGACATCGTCGCTGTCGAGCAAATTGGTCAGCACGGTCGTACCACGGGCTAATGCAGCAAGTAACAAAGCGCGGTTTGAGACACTCTTGGAGCCAGGCAGATTAATGGTGCCATCTACCCGCGCGATGGGTTGTAACGTCAGGGATTCCATGAAACTTCACTCTCTACAGACAAAAATAAAACCCCGCAGGCAGGCTGCGGAGATAGCAAAAAAACACTTAACCGTGGCGGCGCTCAAACTCCAGCATAAACTCGGTCAGCGCCTGTACGCCAGCAAGCGGCATAGCGTTATAGAGAGAAGCACGCATACCGCCCACCACACGGTGCCCTTTTAGCGCATGCAGGCCCGCGGCGAAAGACTCTTCCAAAAAGAGCTTATCCAGCGCACTGTCCGCCAGCTGGAACGGTACATTCATGCGCGAGCGGTTTGCCTTCGCAACATCGTTACGATAGAAGTCGCTGTTATCGATAACGCCATATAACAGGTCGGCTTTTTGCTGATTGATTTTATCCATTGCCGCTACACCGCCCTGCTTTTTAAGCCATTTAAACACCAGCCCGGAGAGATACCAGGCGAACGTCGGCGGCGTGTTGAACATGGAGTCGTTCTCATTGAGAACAGAATAATCAAGGATAGACGGGCAGGAAGTGTGCGCTTTACCGAGTAAATCTTCGCGCACGACAACCAGCGTCAGGCCCGCCGGGCCGATATTTTTCTGTGCGCCAGCGTAAATGACGCCAAAACGGCTGACATCAATCGGGCGGGAAAGGATGGTGGAGGAGAAATCGGCCGCTACCACCACATCGCCAAAGTCCGGCGTTTCGTCGATAGCGATACCGTCGATAGTTTCATTCGGGCAGTAGTGCAGGTAAGCCGCGTTGTCGCTCAGTTGCCAGTCGCGCATCGGTTTTACCCCGCGCAATCCATCAACGCTGATTTTGGCGTCAAAAACCTGCGGAGTGCAGTATTTTTTCGCTTCTTTTATTGCGCTGGCGGCCCAGTACCCGGCATCGACATAATCTGCCGTGGTTTTATCACCCAGCAGATTCAGCGGCACACCCGCAAACTGACCGCGCCCGCCGCCGTGGCAGAACAAGACTTTATAGTTAGCGGGGATATTCAGCAGCTCGCGAAAATCCTTTTCTGCCTCTTGCGCCACCTCAATAAACTCTTTACCTCGGTGGCTAATTTCCATCACCGATGTGCCAAGCCCGTGCCAGTCGCAGAGTTCCTGTTGCGCTTGTTTAAGTACGTCCGCCGGAATGGCGGCCGGACCAGAACTGAAATTGAAGACCTGAGTCATTTCCCCTCACCACGCTATAAAGCAATAAGATATTCCTGTGACATCGGTTTTATCATTGCGCGACACGCGCCGCAACGGGTAAACCGCTTCGGGGCGCGCTGAGGGAATAAACCAACCAGCACAATGTTTTGCAAAGAGAAAAGAGAGCCGATAAAAAACCTGTTATGTAACGCGTTTTGCCCGGCTGGCCTTCGACCATTCTGGATTTGCACAACGCGAGCAGGCGCGCTTTTCTCCCGCCTTAAGAGGGGTAATTTTACTGCAACGCACGCAGACATAATCCCCCGCATCCGGCACGATGATAAAACGCTCGCTGCACCCTTCAGGCAAAATACATAACCCTGGCTTGACTTCATCATCCGGGTAGTAAAACACGCTTAGCTGGCCGTTCGTTTCCATAATGGCGAGCCGGACCTGGCCTAGCTGATCGACGCCGCTTATCCGCAGCTCCATAAAAAATTCGAATTCGGTCATATTCTCAGCATGTAATTTTTCCCATGCCAGTTCGCCGTGCTCAACAACAATCACCGGTTTGCCTTCCAGGAGATCTTCGAGCCGTTCGCTGTGCGCCATCAACCACATCACCAGCCGGTACAGCAACGCCAGGGTAACAAAAACGACCAGTACCGGTAGCATCGGGACATCGTCGTAAAACGCAACGTCGCCCGCTGCGGAGCCAAGCGTCAGGATTATTAACACCTCGAACAGCGACATTTGCCGAACACCGCGCCGACCGGTGATTTTGAGGAAGAGAAAGACTAAAACAAAGGTGTAAAGGCTTCGTAGCGCGACTTCCCCTAAAAAATCCAGTGGGACCTTATCAAGCGCCATACGGTGCAGGTCAAATGCTTCCATTTTTCATTCCTGAAGAATTTATTCTTTCTTTTAAGCATAGCCAGAAGTTTAATTTATGCCGGACCGCCGTGGGCAATAGCGCCAGTCAGGCAAAACCCGTATCATTGCGCGCTTAACAAACGAACAAAGTGATCGCCATGACCCAAACTTTTATTCCCGGCAAAGACGCCGCGCTGGAAGACTCCATCGCCCGCTTTCAACAAAAGCTCGCAGACCTCGGTTTTCATATTGAGGAAGCCTCCTGGCTGAACCCGGTACCGAACGTCTGGTCTGTGCATATTCGCGATAAAGAGTGCGCGCTGTGCTTTACCAACGGCAAAGGCGCCACCAAAAAAGCGGCGCTGGCCTCGGCGCTGGGTGAATATTTCGAGCGTCTTTCCACCAACTATTTCTTCGCCGACTTCTGGCTGGGCGATGCTATCGCTCAGGGGCCATTTGTGCATTACCCGAATGAGAAATGGTTCCCGCTGCCGGAGGACGACTCACTGCCGCAGGGTATTCTTGATGATCGCCTGCGCGCGTTTTACGACCCGGAAAATGCATTGACCGCCGGTATGCTGGTGGATTTGCAGTCGGGCAATGATGCGCGCGGAATTTGCGCCCTGCCCTTCACCCGTCAGTCCGATCGGCAAACGGTTTATATTCCGATGAATATTATCGGCAACCTGTATGTTTCCAACGGCATGTCTGCGGGCAATACGCCGAACGAAGCCCGCGTTCAGGGGCTGTCGGAAGTGTTCGAGCGCCATATCAAAAACCGTATCATCAGCGAAAGCATCAGCCTGCCGGAAATTCCGCAGTCTGTACTGGCGCGCTACCCGGGCGTGGTGGAAGCCATTGCCAAACTGGAAGCCGAAGGTTTCCCTATTTTTGCTTACGATGGCTCGCTTGGCGGTAAGTATCCGGTTATCTGTGTGGTGCTGTTTAACCCGGCTAACGGCACCTGTTTCGCCTCGTTCGGCGCGCACCCTGATTTCGGCGTAGCGCTTGAGCGTACCGTTACCGAGCTGCTGCAAGGCCGTGGGCTTAAAGATCTCGACGTCTTTACGCCGCCCACCTTTGATGATGAAGAAGTGGCAGAGCACGCCAACCTCGAAACACACTTTATCGATTCAAGCGGTTTGATCTCCTGGGATATGTTCAAACAGGACGCGGATTATCCGTTTGTGGACTGGAGCTTTGCGGGCACCACCGAGGAAGAGTTCGCCACTCTAATGGCTATCTTTAAAGCAGAAGATAAAGAAGTCTATATCGCTGACTACGAGCATCTGGGCGTTTACGCTTGCCGCATCCTGGTGCCGGGCATGTCCGATATTTACCCGGCAGAAGATCTGTGGCTGGCGAATAACACCATGGGCAGCCATCTGCGCGAGACGATTCTGTCGCTGCCGGGCAGCGAGTGGGATAAAGAGGCCTACCTCTCACTGATTGAACAACTCGATGACGAAGGTCACGACGATTTTACCCGCGTACGCGAGCTGCTTGGCCTGGCCACCGGGAAAGACAACGGCTGGTATACCCTGCGTATTGGCGAGCTGAAAGCAATGCTGGCGCTGGCGGGCGGTGACCTGGACCAGGCGCTCTCCTGGACCGAATGGACCATCGAGTTTAACGCGTCGATTTTCTCACCCGCGCGCGCTAACTACTATCGCTGCCTGCAAACGCTGCTTCAGCTGGCGCTGGAAGAGGATCGCGAACCGCTGCAATACCTTCACGCCTTTGAGCGTATGTACGGCGCACAAACGGTTGAAGCCGCCAGCGCGGCGCTGAGTGGTGAAGCGCCGTTCTACGATCTGCAACCCGCGGACGGTACTTTGCAAGCGTTCCCCGCCCATCAGGCACTGCTGGCAGCTTATGAGAAACTGCAGCGTGCGAAAGCAGCATACTGGGCGAAATAACGCTGAGAAATACCACAACCTGTAGGCTTAATGATTCGTCTGCGGTATATTAAGGGGCAATTTCATTGCCCCTTTTTAATTATTTTTGCGCAATGAAGGCCAGATGTAATAATTAGGTTAAATATGAGTAAATGTAATTATTCCACTTAAACAATTATTGTTACTTCTTATGGCTATTACCCCATTTTAATTAACTGTCTGTCGGGAGGCGTAATAATTTTCCTCAACATATTTTGTAACTTTTAAACTTTATTTTTATTTGGATAATCAACACGTTACTCCGCATTCGCTGAAAAACCATGCACTTTGCGGACCTTAAAGCCAGGCGAGATATGATCCATATCAAATTCTCATCTATAATGCTTTGTTAGTATCTCGTCGCCGACTTAAATAAAGAGAGAGTTAGTGTGAAAGCTGACAACCCTTTTAATCTTATACTGCCCCCTGAAATGGCAAAAGTTGCCGAAGAAGCGGGTGTCTACAAAGCGACTAAACATCCGCTGAAGACTTTTTACCTGGCGATAACTGCAGGTGTATTTATCTCCATAGCTTTTGTTTTTTATATCACTGCAACCACCGGCACCGCGACGATGCCTTTTGGCATTGCTAAACTTATTGGTGGGATTTGTTTCTCGCTGGGTTTAATTCTTTGCATCATTTGCGGCGCAGATCTTTTCACCTCGACTGTTTTAATTGTGGTTGCCAAAGCCAGCGGCCGTATTACCTGGGGTCAACTGACCCGCAACTGGATTAATGTCTATGTCGGGAATCTGGTTGGCGCGCTGCTCTTTGTGTTGCTGATGTGGTTATCTGGCGAATATATGACGGCAAACGGCGGCTGGGGTCTTAACGTCCTGCAAACCGCCGATCATAAAGTGCATCATACCTTTATTGAGGCTGTCGCGCTGGGTATCCTGGCAAACCTGATGGTCTGCCTGGCTGTGTGGATGAGCTATTCTGGCCGCAGCCTGATGGATAAAGCGATGATTATGGTGCTGCCGGTTGCGATGTTTGTCGCCAGCGGTTTTGAGCACAGCATTGCAAACATGTTTATGATCCCGATGGGGATTGTGATTCGTAACTTTGCAAGCCCGGAGTTCTGGACCGCAGTTGGTTCCAGCCCGGAAAGTTTTTCTCACCTGACGATTTCTCATTTTATTATCGATAATCTTATACCCGTAACAATCGGCAATATTATCGGTGGTGGGTTATTAGTCGGGTTGACATACTGGGTCATTTACCTGCGTGGCGACGATCATCATTGATGGTTTTCTCAGGCAGTAAATAAAAAATCCACTTAAGAAGGTAGGTGCTACATGTCCGAGCTTAATGAAAAATTAGCCACAGCCTGGGAAGGTTTTACTAAAGGCGACTGGCAGAATGAAGTAAACGTACGTGACTTCATCCAGAAAAACTACACCCCGTATGAAGGTGACGAGTCCTTCCTGGCTGGTGCGACGGATGCAACCACCGCGCTGTGGGACAAAGTCATGGAAGGGGTAAAACTGGAAAACCGCACTCACGCGCCAGTTGATTTCGACACCTCTGTTGCTTCTACCATCACTTCTCACGACGCTGGCTATATCAACAAAGCGCTTGAGAAAATTGTTGGTCTGCAAACTGAAGCCCCGCTGAAACGCGCGATCATTCCGTTCGGCGGTATCAAAATGGTTGAAGGTTCCTGCAAAGCGTATAACCGCGAGCTGGACCCGATGCTGAAAAAAATCTTCACCGAATACCGTAAAACCCATAACCAGGGCGTATTCGATGTTTACACCAAAGACATCCTGAACTGCCGTAAGTCTGGCGTACTGACCGGTCTGCCGGATGCCTACGGTCGTGGTCGTATCATCGGTGACTACCGTCGCGTTGCGCTGTACGGTATCGACTACCTGATGAAAGACAAATATGCTCAGTTCGTTTCTCTGCAGTCTGACCTGGAAAATGGCGTCAATCTGGAAGCCACTATTCGTCTGCGTGAAGAGATTTCCGAACAGCATCGCGCGCTGGGTCAGATCAAAGAGATGGCAGCAAAATACGGCTACGACATCTCTGGTCCGGCAACTAACGCGCAGGAAGCTATTCAGTGGACCTACTTCGGCTACCTGGCCGCTGTTAAGTCTCAGAACGGTGCAGCAATGTCGTTTGGTCGCGTATCCACCTTCCTGGATGTCTATATCGAACGTGACCTGAAAGCAGGCAAAATCACCGAGCAAGACGCTCAGGAAATGATTGACCACCTGGTCATGAAACTGCGTATGGTGCGTTTCCTGCGTACCCCTGAGTATGATGAGCTGTTCTCCGGCGACCCGATTTGGGCAACGGAATCTATCGGCGGTATGGGCGTTGATGGCCGTACGCTGGTAACCAAAAACAGCTTCCGCTTCCTGAACACCCTCTACACCATGGGGCCGTCTCCGGAGCCGAACATCACCGTTCTGTGGTCAGAAAAACTGCCGCTGAACTTTAAAAAATTCGCGGCTAAAGTCTCCATCGATACCTCTTCTCTGCAGTATGAGAACGATGATCTGATGCGTCCTGACTTCAACAACGATGACTACGCTATCGCTTGCTGCGTAAGCCCGATGATCGTTGGTAAACAAATGCAGTTCTTCGGTGCTCGCGCTAACCTGGCGAAAACCATGCTGTATGCCATCAACGGCGGCGTTGATGAAAAACTGAAAATGCAGGTAGGTCCGAAATCAGAACCGATCAAAGGTGACGTTCTGGACTTCGACGAAGTGATGGAACGTATGGATCACTTTATGGACTGGCTGGCAAAACAGTATGTCACCGCGCTGAACATCATTCACTACATGCATGACAAGTACAGCTACGAAGCCTCTCTGATGGCGCTGCACGATCGTGACGTTATCCGCACCATGGCGTGTGGTATCGCAGGTCTGTCCGTCGCGGCTGACTCCCTGTCTGCTATCAAATATGCGAAAGTTAAACCGATTCGTGACGAAGACGGTCTGGCTATCGACTTCGAAATCGAAGGCGAATACCCGCAGTTTGGTAACAACGATGCGCGCGTGGATGACCTGGCGGTTGACCTGGTTGAACGTTTCATGAAGAAAATTCAGAAACTGAAAACTTACCGTAACGCTATCCCGACACAGTCTGTTCTGACCATTACTTCTAACGTTGTATATGGTAAGAAAACCGGTAACACCCCGGATGGCCGTCGTGCTGGCGCACCGTTCGGACCGGGTGCTAACCCGATGCACGGTCGTGACCAGAAAGGTGCTGTTGCCTCTCTGACCTCCGTTGCAAAACTGCCGTTCGCTTACGCTAAAGATGGTATCTCCTACACCTTCTCTATCGTTCCGAATGCGCTGGGTAAAGACGATGAAGTGCGTAAAACTAACCTCGCGGGCCTGATGGATGGTTACTTCCACCATGAAGCGTCCATCGAGGGTGGTCAGCACCTCAACGTAAACGTAATGAACCGTGAAATGCTGCTTGATGCGATGGAACATCCGGAAAAATATCCGCAGCTGACCATCCGTGTTTCCGGTTATGCCGTACGTTTTAACTCCCTGACGAAAGAACAGCAGCAGGACGTTATTACCCGTACTTTCACTCAGACTATGTAATGAGTTTTGACTGAAATCGCGAAGTAAAAAGCGTACAATAAAGGCTCCACGTCAGTGGGGCCTTTTTAACACCCGCAGCCTGTTTTGGCAGCCAACCAGTTTCTGGATGCCTGCCAAAACAGACTTAGTGCAGAAGGAATTAATCTGTACGCAACAGGCCCCGGATGGGCCACATCTGGAGAATCACTGCAATGTCAGTTATTGGTCGCATCCACTCATTTGAATCCTGTGGCACGGTAGACGGCCCGGGCATCCGCTTTATTACCTTTTTCCAGGGCTGCCTGATGCGTTGCCTCTATTGCCATAACCGTGATACATGGGACACCCATGGTGGCAAAGAGGTGACGGTAGAAGAGTTGATGAGCGATGTCGTGACCTATCGCCACTTTATGAATGCGTCCGGCGGCGGCGTAACGGCCTCCGGCGGTGAAGCGATTTTGCAGGCGGAATTTGTTCGCGACTGGTTCCGCGCCTGCAAAAAAGAAGGCATTCATACCTGTCTCGACACTAACGGGTTCGTGCGTCGTTACGATCCGGTTATTGATGAGCTGCTTGAAGTCACCGATTTGGTGATGCTTGATCTGAAACAGATGAACGACGAAATCCATCAAAATCTGGTGGGCGTATCAAACCATCGCACGCTGGAGTTCGCTCAGTATCTGGCGAAGAAAGGTATCAATACCTGGATCCGTTATGTCGTGGTGCCAGGCTGGTCGGATGATGATGACTCAGCGCATCGTCTCGGTGAATTCACCCGCGATATGGGCAATGTCGAAAAAATCGAACTGCTGCCCTACCATGAACTGGGTAAACATAAATGGGTGGCGATGGGCGAAGAGTACAAGCTGGACGGTGTGAAGCCACCGAAGAAAGAGACCATGGATCGGGTGAAAGGTATTCTCGAACAGTACGGTCACAAAGTGATGTACTGATCTGCTGGCCCGGCTTTCTGCCGGGCCTTTTTAATGCAAGCCAGACGTTAAACGCCGGGCTTTTTCTCAGGCGTGCGCCACCGGGTTGGGATGCTGTCCCGCTTTACGCATCAGCATCATCAGATACACCAGCGATACCCCGGCTATCATGACGAACAGCAGGCTGTCCGAATAGCTTTGCATCAGCATGGCGGTCATTGTCGGGCCGAGCAAGCTGCCAATGGTATAGCTCAGCAGCAGCGCCTGGTTCATGGCGACCAGCTGATGATGCTCCACTTTTTCACACGCCCAGGCCATTGCCACCGGATAAAGCGTAAACCCTGCGGTTCCAAGCACAAACAGCGCTGGCGCCATCGCGGCATTACCCAGCATGGCCACGCAGCCAATAATCACGACAAAGACCTGCACACGCAGTACCAACAGGCGGCCAAAGCGATCCGCCAGACGGCCAATGGGCCACTGGCCGATAATCCCGGCACTCACCATCAGCGCCATCCAGAAACCGATACCGGAATCGCTGATCCCCTGATGGGAAAGATAAAGCGGCATCAGCCCATACAGCGAGCCAAGAATAATGCCGGAGATAATGCAGCCATTCACGCCCAGGCGTGCCTGGCGCAGGCGCAGCATTGGCCACACCGACGTCGCTGCCTGCTCTTCGCTGTGTTGATTCACAATACGCGTAAACAGCAGCGGCAGGATCCCGGCCAGTACCAGCCCGGTCACCCACGGCAGCACGCTCATCAGCTCCGTTGGCAGTTTGCTGACCATCAATTGGCCCAGCACCGTACCGATGTAGTAAACCATCATATAGGCAGCCAGCAGGCGACCACGGTTTCGGGAGGTACCGCTGCACATCAGCGCGCTTTCCACCACGACCCAGATCATGGCGCAACCGACGCCCGCGATAAACCGCCAGATCATCCAGCTCCAGAAGCCCACCATCAGTCCCAGACCGACGCAGCCCACGGCAAAAATAAGCGAGGCAATATAATAGCTACGGTTAAAACCCATCTTACGAATAAGTCGCCCCGTCAGTAGCGTACCGATTAGATTACCGGTGAAATAAGAAGAACCCACCATACCGACCTGCCAGGTTGGCAAGTTTTCATGGGTGAGCCAAAGGGGCACGAGCGTATTTAACGTCGCAATCGCCAGGGTCAACAGCATCAGGCCACAGAGCAATAAAAGCACTGGCCGCGTATAGGTGGACATGGTTAAAAACCGTGAGGAAGTTCAGGATTCGTGCGCATCATGCCACCGGCAAAAACAAAGTCAATCCATTGGTTTAGCGCCCTGGCACGATTTACGCATCATCAATTTGAATTACTTATCCTGCGCTGCGTTAGAACTTTTTCATTACTCTTTATCTGCTTGTTTTTATTGATCCAGCGATAAAACGCGGTGCAAAATTCAGTTGAAAAATTTCATGATATAAAATCAATAAACTGGCTTATCGTGTATAGCGAAAAACGTTATTAACGACTCGCACGCCATGCAGACGTAAAAAAAGCGCCCGCAGGCTAATGCCGATCGTTTAAGGATCGGTTGACCGATCCGGTGGCTGGTGTAAAAAGGGTTTCATGTTCATCATGGAACCCTTTTTAAATGGAACTTTCCCAGGCCCTCGGCATTATTAATCTCACCGCA
>NZ_JBQPOM010000049.1:0-16873 GCF_052220145.1 Vagococcus sp. WN89Y
CGATCTGCTCAACAACGGCTATTTTAAAGGATAGAGGATAATCGCGTTGGGTGCGTTTGAACTCAGTCATCATCACGTTCTCCGGGTTTGAGTCAGGAATGTGTCAACGCTATTCAGGACGGGTCACTAAAACAAAAAAGGGCGACATTTCTGCCGCCCTTTTCTTATTTTTCACCTCTACGAGGCGTCCGCCGTGCCGGGTAGCGTCTGCGGTAACGGCGCGGCAAAACCGCGCAGCCCCACAACATGCACGTGTTCATGGTTCTGGAACACTTTACGCACCAGTTTATAGGTGGTGCCTTTTTCCGGGCTGATATTTTCCGGCGCCGCGATAATCAGCTGCATCTCCAGACGCTCGCACAACTCAAACAGCGTCGCAATGGAGCGGGCATCAAGACGCGCCGCTTCATCAAGGAACAGCAGACGGCACGGAGAAATATCCTTGCCGCGCAGGCGACGGGCTTCGTCTTCCCAGCTCTGCACCACCATCACCAGAATCGACATCCCGGTACCGATAGCTTCCCCGGTCGACAGCGCGCCGGACTCCGCACGCAGCCAGCCGTCGGAACCACGGTTGACCTCCACTTCCATCTCCAGATAGTTGCGGTAATCCAGCAACTCTTCACCGATGGTCTGCGGCGTGCGCTGGCCCATATCAATCTGTGGGTTCAGACGCTGGTACAGTTTCGCCAGCGCTTCCGAGAAGGTCAGACGGTTGCTGTTGAACAGATCCTGATGCTGCTCATGCTGCTCAGAAAGCACCGCCAGCAGCGTGGCATGGGTTTCACGTACGTTCACGTTGAGGCGAACGCTGTTAACCTGGCCAAAGGAGACGCTTTGCAGCCCCTGGTTAAGCATACGAATACGGTTCTGCTCGCGCTGAATGGTTTTACGAATGATATTCGCCACGCTGCGGGAGCTGATCGCCAGTTTCTGCTCGCGGGAGGTCAACTCTTCCGTCAGGCGGCTCAGTTCAATCTCCATCTGCTCAATCGCTTCTACCGGATCATCCGTGCGGATGATGTCCTGACGAATTCGCTCACGCAGGTGCTGGTAGACCGCCACGAAGAACTGAATTTTACGTTCCGGACGTTTTGGATCTTCTGACATGCGCAGCACATCGCGCAGATGCTCGTTATCCGCCACCGCCAGGCGCAGCGCGCCCAGTGCTTTATCCGACATTGAGCGCAGCTCGTCGGCGGAAAGATAGGCCAGCTCACGACGGTGCAGACGGCGCTCGACGCCATTGTCTTTCACCATGCGCATCACCGCGCACCAGCCCGCTTTCGCGGTCACCACCTGCTCGCGCATTTCGTGGTAATCACGCTCCAGACGGCGCAGCTTGCGGGTCAGGTTATCCATCTCCGCTTCACAGAAGGTGATTGCTTTTTCCAGCTGGTTACGGCGCGAACGGTTGCCGGAGAGCTGGGCATGCAGCTCATCACGACGGATGCGCGCGCGCTCCTCTGCTCCGCTGTCGGCCCGCACGCCGATATCCTGCAACTCTTTTTGTAAGTCGTTAAGCAGCTCTTTTTTAGTGTCGTAGGAGCTTTTTAACGACGCCAGCACCTGGTTGTACTGACTGTACTGCGCGGCGTGGCTACGCATCGCTTCACGCGCGCGGGTACGCTCGGCTTCCGCCTGCTCAAGGCGCTGGCGCAACTTCTCGTTGAGATCGTTGTTGCCATTGAACATGTCAGCCGAATCAGAGTAGCTAAAATGCGCACGACGCTGAACCACTTCAGCCAGCGCAAAAGCCTGTTGGCGGGCATCACGCTGCGCCTGTTGCGAAGCCGCGTAGTCCGCTTTTAACTGTTCGAACTGTTCCGGGTCGCTTTGCAAAACGGAGAGCAGCGGTTCCAGCTTCGCCAGCTGGTTGCCGTGCTGCTGAATAAAGCGCGCCGCTTCCCCGGCTTCATCCAGGCGCTCCTGGATTTCATCAACGCGATCGGCAAGCGTCTCATCTGCCAGCAGGTTAAGCCGCGGCAGCAGGCGGTTAAGCTGGGCCACGCCTTCTTTCGCCTGCTCAAACTGCGCCCGGCTCTGCTGGTTATCGTTTTCATGCGTGCTGATAGCACGCTCCAGCTCACCGCGACGGCTATTGAGCGCGCGGATTTCCGCTTCCGGATCGTTCTCAAACGCCACCGCCAGATGGCTACCGATAAAGCGGCTGAATGCCTGATGCAGGCGCTGGGTTTTCTGCACATCAAAGGAGAGCGTGGCAAAACGCTCTGCCAGCGCTTCGCGCTCGGCGTGCAGGGTTTCGATACGGTTTTCGCGCGCCGCGCGGCCAAACAGCGGCAGCGTCGGGAAGCGCGAGTAGCGCCACTGGCGATCGGCGATTTTCACCACCACCGCTTTTTCCAGCTCATCCACGCTGAACACGCTGTCATCGAATGACTGCGGATCGCCCTCGATCAGGTAGAGATCTTCCGGGCAATCTTCCAGCCCTTCGAGCATTTCGGCAATCTGCGACAAGTCCGGCACCACAATCGCGTGGCGCGACGGACCATACAGCGCGGAGAAGTACGGCGCGTCTTCGAGGCTTACGTCATCATAAATTTCCGACAGCAGCACGCCGCCAAAACGCTCGGCCAGCGCGTTGAGACGGCTATCTTCCGCGCCGCCTGGCTGGCTTAAGCGTTCGATTTCCTCATCCACCAGCCGTTTGCGCGTGCCGACTTCATCACGCTCAACGATGGCTTCCCGCTCGCGCTCCAGCAGCTGTTGCAGGTATTCCGTCACATCCTGGCTGGATTCAAACTGTTCACCGCTCTGCTCGCAAAGCTGGTTAAGGCTGCTTTGCGCGGCCAGCCACACCGGCGCGCGTTTAGTCAGCGTGTGAATACGTGACTGCAACTGCTCCAGCTCCTGGCGCATCGCCATACGCTGTTCACCGGCAGCGGCCACGTTATCGGAAAGCGCGGCGATTTGTGCTTCCAGTTCCTGATGTAATGATTCCAGTTCCTGCGCATCATACTGCTTGCCCTGACGCTTGCAGAACTCGGCCAGCATCCGCTCGGCATCCTGCTGCTCGCGCAGACGCTGCTCAAGCTCTGTCAGACGCATACGCAGCGGCTGCACCTGCTCCGCCAGATGGCGCTGATTGACGCCATCGCGCAGCAACTCACGCGCAACGTCCCAGGCTTCACTGCGCGCCAGCGGGCCGTTGATAGCTACGACAAGCTGATACGCCTGCTCAAACTGGCTGTGCGCGGTCTGCGCAACGCTCAATTTTTGATCCAGCGACAGCAGTTTTTCCGTCGCTTCCTGCTCTTTGGCCTGGAAGGTTTCCAGCCACTCGTCGGCGGTTTCCGCGGTCAAATCCGGCAAGCGGCACAGCTCTTTGGCGCGCTGCAGGGCCTGTAATGCCTGGTTGTACTGAATGGCGCGGGTTTGCTGCACATCCAGCGCCTGCTGGTAATCCGCAAGCTGGCTTTTCAGCTCATCTACTTCAAGCTCGGCGGCTTCGGCGCGCGCTTCGTTCTCTTCCTGCATTTCGGCGGCTTCAGCCACCACTTCATGCTGCTCTTCTAAACGGATTTGCAGCTCGTCGAGATCCGCTTCGTAACGCTCGATTTTCTCCTGCTGGCGCAGCGCCGTCTGCACCAGGTTCAGGTGATCGCTCGCCGCCTGATAATCCGCTTCCAGATCCCCTTCTGCACCGGAATGCTCGGCCAGCTCGCGCGCCATATCGACATGCTTATACTGCTCGGCAGCGAGCTGCTGACGTGAGATAAACAGGTCGCGGCGAAACTCCAGCGCCTTATCCAGATGGACGCGCCGCTCGTTGGCATGGCGCATATAGTCCGCCGCCACATAGTTGGTCGCTTCGCTGATAAGATGTTTAAACAGGTCACGGTCAGACTGGGTAACGCGGATGGCTTCCAGCGTCAGACGGTTTTCGCGCAGCGCCGCTTCCATATCCTGGAACGCCTTGCGCACGCCGCTATTTTCCGGCAACAGATAGTCGCGCAGCGAGCGGGTAATAGCGCTGGAAATACCGCCATACAGCGAGGCTTCAATCAGGCGATAGAATTTGCTGCGATCGGAGGCGGAACGCAGACGCCGCGCGACAATACCCAAATCGAACATCAGCGCGTGGTAATCGGTAATAGAGTTGAACTGTTTGAACTGCACGCCTTCCATTGCATCAAGCTTATCTTTCACTTCCTGCAACGGCAGTACGCGCGCCTGGCGCTCGTTGAGCGTTTCGGTCAGCAGTTGCGTAGGCTGTATGGAGGTCGGCAGCCCCTGAATGGCAAAGGGTTTGATATCCACTTTTCTGTCGCGACCGGCCACCTGTTGCAGGCGCACGCCCACCAGCACGCGCTGATGGCGGGAGTTGATCACATCCAGCACCGAATAACAGACACCTGCTTTGAGTTTACCGTGCAGGCCCTTATCGCGCGAACCGGAGGTGGCGCCCGCTTCCGTCGTGTTGCGAAAGTGCAGCAGCGTAAGATCAGGGATCAGCGCCGTCACAAATGCCGCCATGGTGGTGGATTTCCCGGCACCGTTCCCCCCGGAGAGGGTAGTCACCAGCTCGTCGAGATCAAAGGTGCGGGCAAAAAAGCCGTTCCAGTTAATCAGCGTGAGCGAACGAAACTTACCGCGATCAATCATTACTCTTCCTCCGAGCTATCCGGCTGATTATCTTCAGGCTCATCATTAAGCTGCAGATGGTTTTCGACAGGCATCGCTTCGCCGTCACGGATCATGCGCAGCTGCGCTTCGCGCGGGTCATCCCCTGAGCGCACATCGGCACCAAAGCGGAACACCGATTCCGTGATGCGAAACTTGCTGCTGTCATTGCCCATAAACCAAATCATGCCAAGGCGGCGCAGACGGTTTAACGAAGAACGCACCTTTTCCTGTAATTTCTGCCGATCCAGGTCGGAGCCAGTGGAGCGGTTGTTAACCAGTTTCAGCAGCTTGGGTTCATCTGCCAGCGACAACAGCTCGTCATACAGCTCTTGTTGGGTAAAGATCCCCTCATTGGCCAGACGTTCCGGGCTGAGATAGAGATAGCAGAGGATTTTGCCGACCATCATATCCAGCTCAGAGAGCACCGAGCGTGGGATCAGGGTGGTAGAGCGCGGGCGCAAATAGAAGAAACCTTCCGGCGCGCGAATCAGCTCTACGTTATAGCGTGCGTAGAACTCTTCCAGATATTCCTGAAAATCCATCAAAAAGGCGTGATTATCCAGCTCGTCCAGGCCGATATGACGACCCGCGCGCAGCGCGCTATCCAGCGCAGGAAACAGAGGGTTTGCCAGCGCCTGCGCCAGTTTAACCGGCATCACTTGTTCAATATTTATCGATGACATGCGCCTGTACCTTGGCTCCGTAATCATTAATCGGCTGCCACTTCGGCGGCAGTCCGGTGAAATCTGCTTGCGCTACGCCAAGGCGTACCGCCTGATCAACCACAATGCGCGCAATGTCAAAGTGACGAACGCGCGGATATTGCGCCAGATATTCGCGGGCAACGAGGCCTAAATCCAGCGGCACACCTTTGGTTTTATACACCGCCAGCTGCGCTTCAATCATCGCGGCCAGCTGCTCACGGATTTCGTTAAACTCTTCGAACTCCAGCTCCGGCGGCAGTTCGCCGGTCACTTCTTCATCGCGCAGCGCCATCTCTTCATCGCGCATATCCAGCAGCCTGTCGGCGCTGGCATAGGTCAGCGCCCAGGGCGCATCAAAATAGCTCTGCACCGACTGGCGCAAACGCTGAGCGAAGACGCGGTTTTTATCCATATCAATCGCGGTACGGATAAACTTGTGAACGTGGCGATCGTAGCCAATCCACAAGTCGATAGTCTGCTGGCCCCAACTGATAATACGGTCGAGTTTGCTTTGCAGATCAAACACCAGGTTGTCGAGGAACTGCAGATCCGGGTGCGCCATGGCGGCATCCTGGATGCGCAGCAAGTTGGCCTGGAGCTTATCGCCAGCGGCTTCCAGCGTATCCTGCAATTCACGCAAGGTACCGGACGTTTCTGACAACAACAGCTCACAACTGGAAATGGCCGCGCGCCAGTCTTTATTCAGCAACTGGGCGATATCGTCTTTCACCTGCTGTTGCTGCTCATCCATAATGCGCTGGGTCAGATCGATGCTGTCGAAAATTTCTGCTACCGAGTATTTTAACGGCGCGTAGACGTTGCGGTGCCAGTGGAACTCATCGCCCCCTTCGTCGGCGGCGTCCGCCGCGCGTTTTAACTCTCCGGCCACAATCGACAGCTGCATCGACAGGCGCAGGGTGGAAAATTCACGCTGGCGAATGTAATAGTCAGTAATACCAATGCCCAGCGGCGTCAGGCGATAAATCGCGTTCCCCTCGGTCAACTCGCTGGTAAAACGGTTCAACAGACGCTGACGCACCATATCGTTGATGGCGTTGTTGGCGCGCTGGGCGATCGTTTCGCTGGTTTGTTCAAAGCCGTCACTCACGTGGCGAAAAGCATCCACCAGCTCGCCTTCGCTCATTTCTCCATCCAGTCGCTCACCATTGAGGGCGGCAATGGCCAGCAGAAAAGAGAGCCTGTCGACCGGCAACGAGATGGAGAAATCATTTTTTCTGGCCCAGGCAACCAGTTCGGGGACTGTCTGGGAAAATTCACTCATCGTTTTTCCTTCCATCGATTTGCGGCTTAAGTGCAGTCACGTGAATATAACGGCCAAGACTGATATACGGCTCCTGACGACAATAGCGCGTTTCGAGCGCAAGCAATGCGTCGAAACAGTCATGCTGCTGGTGCTTATCCCGCAGATAGTCATGAAAAACACGCACGCCAGTTTTGCCGGTTATCTGCCAGCCAAGCTGTTCAAGCCAGGCGTAAACCTCGGCCGGAACGCGCGGGTAATCAGGAGAAAGCGTGCGTTTTTTGCGTTTTGGCATACCCGCCTGCACGTAGTCAAAATTCCCTGCTACCATATTGTGCATCAGCAAACCGTCGGCATTATAAAACATCAATGACAATGCCCCGCCGGGTTTGAGTACCGACCACAAGGTTTGCAGCACCGCGACAGGCTCCGCGACCCATTCAAGCACAGCATGAAACAATATCAGATCAACTGGCGATTCCAAATGCTGCGCGATGTCCTGAGCGGCGCATTGTATAAAATGCATGTTACCGCTCACATCTTTCTCGCTCGCCGCAGCCTGCGCGCGGGCAATCATCTCTTTGGACACATCACACAGCGTCACCAGGTGACCTTTTTGCGCCATACGGATTGCGGTTTGCCCCGCTCCGCCCCCGGCATCTAACACCCGCAACTGACGGGAACCTATTTGCGCCAGCAATACATCAAGATCCTGCCACAGGATCGCCTGGCGCAGCTGACCTTTGGTGGTGCCATAGATGTTGCGAGAGAATTTATCAGCGATGTCGTCAAAATTTCGATCCTTCATGGACTCTCCACGCGCCTGGCAAAACCGCTATTTTGTCACAGCCGTGGGGATAATGAACCTGGTTGGTGTAAGATCCCCTGAAATAGACCGCTATTTGGTTAAAAAGGAGACGAATTCGGTGCTTTTTACCCTCAAAAAATACCTCGGCGGCATGATGCTGCCCCTGCCTTTTTTATTATTTTTGATAGGGCTGGGTCTTGCGTTGCTCTGGTTTAGCCGCTGGCAAAAAACCGGCAAGGTGTTTATCACTTTCGGCTGGGTGGTGTTATTTCTGTTAAGTCTGCAACCGGTGGCGGATGGTTTGTTAAAACCGATTGAAGACGAATATCCCACCTGGCGCGGTACGCAGCCGGTGAAATATGTGGTGGTGCTTGGCGGGGGGTATACCTGGAATGATGAGTGGGCGCCGAGTTCCAATCTTATCAATAACAGTTTGCCGCGCGTTAATGAGGGCGTGCGTCTGTTGCAGGCAAACCCGGGGGCAAAACTTATCTTTACCGGCGCACCGGCGAAAACTAACCCGGTCAGTACGGCTGAAGCAGGCGCACGCGTGGCCGAAAGCCTCGGCGTGCCGCGCAGCGATATCATTACGCTGGACAGCCCGAAAGATACCGAAGAGGAAGCCGCGGCCGTGAAACAGGCCATCGGCAACGCACCTTTTTTGCTGGTGACCTCAGCTTCGCACTTGCCGCGGGCGATGATTTTCTTCCGCCATGCCGGGCTGCACCCGCTCCCGGCTCCGGCAAACCAGATGGCGATCACCTCGCCGCTCAATCCGTGGGAGCGGATCATTCCGTCGCCTTTGTGGCTGATGCACAGCGACAGGGTGGGTTATGAAACCCTCGGGCGCATCTGGCAGTGGCTAAAGGGCAGCTCAGGCGAGCCAGGGGAGCAGTGATTTAGAGGCCTGCTCGAAATTGGCGCGGTTAAACTGCCCGGTATTGATAAGCTGCGCCACTTCATCCCACAGCAAATAAAGCCAGCGCCGCCAGAGGAAAGATTCCGCCACTGGCGCGCGTTGCAGATAGTGCCACAATAATCCCTCCGCCTGCGGGCCATCCACCAGACGAAACAGTTCGTACTCGCGCGGCGCCCAGAGCATGATGCCCGGGCCAACCATCGCCAGCAGTTGATCGCTGCGGGAATCTTTGAGCATGCTGCGCAGGTTAAAATTCCCGTGCACCAGTACGCAGTTATCGCTAAACCCATCGAACAACATCGGCAGACACTCCCGCGTGCGATACAACACGCGTTTATCCTGCATGGTCAGCCCGGTGTTCTGAAACTGGTTTAGCGTCGACCACAGCACTTCCACCCGCTGACGATACCAGGAGGGCCAGATATTTTCTTGTGTGCTGTCCACGGTACCCACGCAGCCGTGACTATCCTGGCGATGCCAGGCGAGCAATGCTTCAACGATTTGGTCTTTTAGCTGCTCCCAGCGCTCCGGCGTTCGCGCCGGGGCTTCAACAGGCACACCGCTGAGGCGCTCAATCAGCAGAACGTCCGGGCCTGGGTGTTCTTCGTGCGTCATCACGCCATACACCACCGGCATGCGTACCGTGCCGCTACGCGCCAGCATCGATATTTTCCATGCCAGCTGTCGCGCAAGCCCGGGAGTGGAGAAACTTCGTGCCAGCAGCGGCAGCGGATTCCCCTGGCGATCGTACAGGGACCAGAGTACCGAGTCCGGCTTTTCGCTGACGCACTCCAGGCGGCTCAGTTTTTCGCCCAATAAATGACTCAGTTCGGCGCGCAGTTGTTCCATACAAAAACCCTTATAAATACCCCTGCTTTTATAATGGGCGTGTAATCTCAGGATGTCATCCCGATAAGATCAAAACTGCGTGAGAATGGGATAAGACCAGAAAAATCCCCTCCGGGCGGAGGGGAAGAGAGGATTAACGCAACTCGGCGCGCACGCGCTGCAGATCTTCTGGCGTATCGACACCGGTACCAGGGACAACGCTTGCCACCGCCACGTGGATTTTCTCGCCATACCACAGCACACGCAGCTGTTCGAGCATCTCTATCTGCTCCAGCGGGCTGGCCTGCCAGCTGACATAGCGACGGATAAACCCGGCGCGATAACCGTAGATACCGATATGGCGCAAAAAGGTGTCGCCAATCGCCTCGCGGGAAAGCGCAAAGCGGTCGCGCTCCCAGGGAATGGTGGCGCGCGAGAAATAGAGTGCATAGCCCTCGGCATCCATCACCACTTTGACCGCATTCGGGTTGAATGCTTCTTCCGCGCTGTGAATGGGCACGGCAAGCGTGGCCATACCCACATCGCGCGTGGCCAGGTTTTCCGCCACCTGGCGAATAATAGCCGGTGGGATCATCGGCTCATCGCCCTGCACGTTAACAATCACCGTGTCATCGCTGAAGCCACATTTTTCGACGACTTCAGCCAGGCGTTCTGTGCCGGACTGGTGATCCGCGCGCGTCATGCATACCTCACCGCCTGCGGCCTCAACTGCGCGCATCACCTCTTCGTTATCAGTCGCGACGATAATGCGCTCAGCGCCGGACTCACGGGCGCGTTCAAGAACATGCACCACCATTGGCTTGCCGTTAATATCCACCAGCGGCTTGCCAGGCAGGCGCGAGGAAGCATAGCGCGCGGGAATAATGACAACAAAACTCATGGTCGGCTCTCTTCCATGGTTAACGCGCGCGCTTCATTTTCCAGCAGCACCGGAATGCCTTCCCGCACGGGGAACGCCAGGTTATCGATTTTGCAGATCAATTCCTGCTTGTCCTGGGAATAGTACAGTTTGCCGTTACACACCGGGCAGGCGATGATTTCAAGTAAACGGTGATCCATTTTTCCTCCTGATGCACCGACGATTAACGCATTAAGCTTAACATATTCAACTGTTACGCAGCGTCTAATTGCAACCCGTTTCGCAGAGTAGAAAACAGCCCGTCCGGCAGGCGCGAAAAGCTCACACGCCGGGCGCCTTGCCAGCGCGCAAATTCTGTTATGGCGCTTTGCAGGCCCGTCTCAAGCTGCCGCCCGACCTTCACGCCATCCTCAAGCCAGAGTGCAATCACCTCCAGCTCGCCGGTTTTACGGTGCATTTTTGCATCCATACGCCCGACCAGCCGACCACGATGGAGCAGCGGCAGCACAAAATAGCCGAACTGCCGTTTGGGCGCGGGCGTATAGCACTCCAGCCGGTAACTGAAATCGAACAGCTGTTCCGCGCGCTTGCGGTCCCAAACCACCGGATCAAACGGTGAGAGCACCGCGCTGTGTGTGGCGTTGAGCTTCTCGTCCTGCGCCTGCGCCAGCAGCGGCAGCAGGCTTGCATGTACCCACGCTGCGCCCAGGCGTTCAACATTTACCGGATAGATGGTTTGGTTTTCCTGCAAACGCTCCAGCAGCGCAGGTAAGGAGAGCTTTTTCAGGCGATAGTAATCCGCCAGCCACTGGGCGCGAAACAGCCCGAGGCTGCGGGCGCTGTTTTCCAGCATCCGGTATTCGGCCTCTGCCTGCGACAACATATCCCGGCTGTCGTCCCAGTGCGGCATCACCCGGTGGGTTAAATCATAGACACGCTGAAAGTTTCGTCGCTCAATCACCATCAGTTGCCCGGCGGTAAACAACCCTTCCAGATGGCGCTTGTGCGGTTTCCACTCCCACCAGCCGCTGCTTTTACGCGGATGTTCAAAATCTGCCGAGCGGACCGGGCCGTTTTGCTGGATATGCGCCAGCAGTTGTTCGATTTCACCTGCATGTTGCTGCATCCACTCCGGGCGATATTTCCAGCCCATCTTATCGGGTGCCAGCATGCGGTGACGCACCAGGGCAAAGTCGTCGCGTGGAAGGAAGCAGGCTTCATGCGCCCAGTACTCCATCAGCTCGCCGCTGCTCAACGCGTCATCAAGCCAGTGGTGCGGGTACGCTCCCAGACGACTGAACAGCACCAGGTAAGGGCTGCGGGCAACAATGTTTATCGTGTCAATCTGTAGCAGCGACATGCGCTGAATGGTCGGGAGAATATCGGCGGCTTTCGCCCGGCGGGCTGGTTTATGCAACAACCCCTGAGCGGCAAGGTGTAGATGACGAGCGGCGGTTAAAGAGAGTTGCGGCACAGACATAAAGCTCCCGTTCAGCCAACAGAGCGCCGCTGATGCAATCAGGCTCAGCGCGCCAGAGTGAGTAATTCCTGCAACAGTTTTTCTACCTGCTCGCCTTCAAGCATTGCATCAACCGGCAGATACCACCAGTTATCTTGCGCAAAAGAGCGGCACTTGACGGCATCTTTTTCTGTCATGACCAGCGTTTGCCCCGGCTTTACCAGCGCCTGAACATCGGTGCGGGTTAAAGCCTGATGATCGGCAAGCGCCACGGTCTGCTGCGGCGTCACGCCGCACTCCGCGAGGGTGGCGAAAAAACGCGGCGGGTGACCGATACCGGCCATCGCAACCACGTTTGATAGCTCGCTGACGGCGCGGCGCTCTCCGCTGCGTAAATTTGTCGCAAGACCGGGACGCAGACGCATAGGGATTTCCCCCGCTTTTGCCACTCCGCCATTGGTAATCACCGCATCCACCGTTTTTAAGCGTGATGCACGTTCACGCATCGGACCTGCGGGCAGCCACCAGCCGTTGCCGAAGCGCCTGACGCCATCAATCACGACAATTTCTTTATCACGCGCCAGCCGGTAATGCTGCAAACCATCATCGGTGATAATGAGTTGCACAGGATGCTGCGCAAGAATCGCTTCCACCGCATCGCGCCTGACAGGAGAGACCGCAACCGGCGCACCGGTACGCTGAACGATTAACACCGGCTCATCGCCCGCCTCCGCCGGGGTGGTTTGAGCATTCAGCAACAGCGGATACTGTGCCGCCTTACCACCGTAGCCACGCGACACCACGCCCACGCGCAGCCCGCGCTGCTGTAACTGCTCTACCAGCCAGATAACCACCGGCGTTTTACCATTACCGCCCGCCGTCAGATTACCCACGACCACGACCGGAACGGGTGCGCGCCAGGCTTTTTTTAATCCCAGACGGTAAGCCAGCCGGATAGCGCCGCTCACCAGCCCGTAGAGCCAGGAGAGCGGCAGCAACAGACGCCATAGCGGCGATTCACCGGACCAGATGCGTGCAATCATTGCCCAAACTGCATGTTATGAAGCTGAGCATACACACCGCGATGCGCCAGCAGATCCGCATGCGAACCGCGCTCAACGATGCGGCCATCTTCCACCACCACAATCTCGTCAGCCTGTTCAATCGTCGAGAGACGGTGAGCGATAACCAACGAGGTGCGGTTTTTTTGCAGCTCGTTAAGCGCCGCCTGAATAGCGCGTTCTGATTCGGTATCCAGGGCAGAAGTGGCTTCATCAAGGATAAGGATGGGCGTATCGCGCAGTAGCGCACGTGCAATAGCGATGCGCTGACGCTGACCGCCGGAGAGCATCACGCCATTCTCACCGATGATGGTATCCAGCCCTTGATCCATTTTATTGATAAAGTCGGTGGCATAGGCCATCTCGGCCGCCCGTTCGATCTCCTCGCGGCTGTACTCTTCGGTACGCGCATAGGCAATATTATTGGCGACCGTGTCGTTAAACAGATGCACATTCTGCGAGACCAGCGCAATCTGATCGCGCAGCGACGAGAGCGTATATTCACGCAAATCATGACCATCAATCAGGATCTGCCCTTCTTCGATATCATAAAAACGGGTGAGCAGGCTGGCGATGGTCGTTTTACCGGAACCGGAGCGGCCGACCAGGGCCACGGTTTTACCCGCCGGAATGGTCAGATTAATATTATGCAGCGCCGGAACTTCACGCCCCGGATAGGTAAACGTTACGTTGCGAAACTCAATATCGCCGCGCGCGCGTTCAATCACACGCGTGCCTTCGTCTTTTTCCTTTTCGCTATCGAGAATGGCAAACAACGTCTGGCAGGCCGCCATCCCGCGCTGGAACTGGGCGTTAACGTTCGTCAGGGATTTTAGCGGGCGCATCAGCGCAATCATGGATGAAAAGACCACGGTGATAGTACCAGCAGTCAGGGTATCCATGACGCTTGGGAAACTGGCGGCATACAGTACAAATGCCAGCGCCAGCGAAGCAATAAGCTGGATAATCGGGTCGGAAATGGAAGAAGCGGACACCATTTTCATGCCCTGCAGGCGCATCCGGTTGCTGACTTTATCAAACCGTTTGGTTTCGACTTCCTGGCCGCCGAACATCAGCACTTCTTTATGCCCTTTGAGCATCTGCTCTGCGCTGGTGGTCACCTGCCCCATGGTATTTTGCATGTTTTTGCTGATGTTGCGAAAACGTTTTGATACCACGCGAATAGCGATGGAGACGATAGGCGCCAGCACAATCAGGATCAGCGAAAGCTGCCAGCTGTACCAGAACATCATGATAAACAGACCGATGATTGAAGCACCTTCACGCACTACGGTTATTAACGCGCTGGAGGAAGAGGAGGCAACCTGCTCGGAATCATAAGTGATGCGCGACAGCAACGTACCGGTAGACTGCTTATCAAAGAAGGAAACCGGCATGCCCATCATATGGCTAAACAGGCGGCGGCGCATGGTCATGACTACTTTCCCGGACACCCAGGAAATACAGTAGCTGGATATATAACTGGTGATACCGCGCAGGATCATCAGCCCGATAACCACCAGCGGCATCCATAGCAGCACTGAACGGTCCGTTTTACCAAAACCATCATCCAGTAACGGTTTGAGCAGCGATAGCATAAAGGTATCGCTGGCTGCGTTGAGGATTAACGCTATCGCCGACACGATCAGACCCGCTTTGAAAGGCGCAATTGTTGGCCAGAGTCGGCGGAAGGTCTGCCATGTGGAGAGATCTTTGTCGTTATGCATTCAAAAAACCAGCACTTGTTTAAATAGCCGCATATTCTACCCGTTATCGTTAAGGACGCCAAACCACTGATGATACCAACGTGGCAAAACTTGATCGCGTAAGCCTTGGATTTCCCAGCTTTGTGGTGAAAAAACCACCGTTATCTGCCCCTGATGCGCCGTGTCATACCAGCGATAACCTTGCTGGCGATACCGCGCCGCCACTTTTGCCGAAGGCAAGCGCCAGGCATTATAGCGAGAGGCGGAAGCCAGCGCTGCTGCGGCTCCAGCTCGTTGTACAAACGCCAGCGTTGAGGAACTGTTACTGCCGTGATGCGGCACCTGCACTATTGTAGACGCCAGATGCTGCCAGTAACGTTTAAGCATCGCCATCTCTCCCGGCGCTTCAATATCGCCGGTTAATAAAATGCTGTGCCTCCCGTCGTCCACCCTCACCACACAAGAACGGTTATTGCCTTTCGCCTGTGTTCCAGCCAGCGGCCAGTGAACCGTAAAATTCAACCCCTGCCACTGCCAGCGTTCACCGCGAAAGCAAGGGCCATGCCCTTCCCAACCCAATGGGCTGCGTACCCAAAGCGCAGGCCATGCTTTTTGCACTGATTCCAGCCCGCCGCGATGATCCAGATGTTCATGGCTGAGGATCACCCCTTCTGGCACAAGCGCATGCCAGCGCAGCCAGGGAATAATCAGCTGTTTCCCGCTATCACCGCCAGGCCAGGCCGCCCCAGTATCATATAAAAGCACCTTGCCGTTGCGCTCAATTGCCATTGCCAGCCCGTGCCCGACATCCAGCATATGGACATACCAGGCTTGTGTCTTTTCGCTTCGCCAGAGGGGAAAAATCAGCAGCGTAAGATAAACCAGGCACAACAACGGAGCGCTACGCCACCAGCCAAACCTGAAGGCAACCAGCAACAGCCACGGGCTCAGTGATAGCCATTGCCAGCGGGCATCCACCTGCAACCAGCCTGCCGGAAGCTTTTGCAGGAAACAGAAGAGGCCATCCAGCGTTTGATTCGCCAGGTGCCAACACGCATTCTGTGCAAGTACAGGCCCGCTTAGATGCAACAGCATGCCTGATAATATCAGCGGCACGACGATGAAGGTAACGACAGGCACAGCAAGCAGATTTGCCAGCAGCGCGCTCAGGCTAATACCATGAAACATCGCAATCTGTATCGGTAGCAGGAGGCACGTTAACCCGCTTTGCAAATGAAGGATGTTGATACCAGCGCGTACCCAGCCAGCACAATGCCGGCCTGGTGCGGGCATCCACTGGCACCAGAAAATAATGGCGGCTACAGCCAGGACCGACAGCCACAGGCTGTAAGAAAGCACCGCCAGCGGATCGCTGAATAAAATGCCGCCCATACAGCAGCTCCATACTTGCCACGGAGACCATAAACGCCCGGAAAGCCGCAGCGCTGCCCAGATTGACAGTGCAATCACTGTGCGCAGCGCCGGGGGCTGCAAACCGGTTATCCATGCGTACAGTAACGCGCACGCCACACCGGATAACAGCGGCAGTCGCCAGCCAATCCAGCGTGGCGGGAGGAAAAATTGCACGCCTCGCACACCAGACCAGCCCAACAATGCCGCCAGTGCAATATGCAGTCCGGATATCGCCATCAGATGTGCCGTCCCGGTTTGCCGCATGACGTCTTTTACCCCGGCATCCAGCATTGAGCGCTCCCCCATGCCCAGTGCAAGGATTACATCCCGCCAGGGATATGTATCAAGGACAGCACTCAATGACGCCAGATAACTCGCACGCCAGTTACACTTTTTATCCAGTAAACGCGCCCCGGAAAAACGCCCGCTTAATGGCTGGTGCGTGGCCAGGGCATAACGCTGTGTATCAAATCCGCCATCATTGAGTTGCCCGTGAACGGCGCGGATATGAAGCGTCATTGCCCAGCGCTGCCCTGCGCAAACAGGTTCTGGTAAATATTCGCCGTAAAGAGTAATGCCTGGCGCGGGACGTAAAGGCTCACCATTTATCCGCACAATCGTCGCCTGATGGCGGGTTAAACCATCGGTGGCACGGATAACCACTTCAGCCTGCCGCTTAGCACCCGGCAAATGTTGTGTCGGCCAGAGTGCTTGTTGCGCGGCCAGTACACCCCAGGCGAAAGCGAGCAACGTCATACCAGCGTAACGCATCGCGCGCGGGCGAAAACAGGCCATACAGCAGCCAGAAATAATGACGCCCCACACGGCTAGTATGCCCGGCAGGACGGGTAACCAGAGCAGCGGTATTATTCCGAGCGTAAAGCACGCGGCCAGCGCGGGTAACGTCATGCACACCTCCTTGTTGCCGGGAGAGTATGCGGCTTTGCAGCAAGCCTGTCTGGTAGAGGATTTGATTTTCTGGGCGCAGGCCGAAGGCTATTTATGCAACGACATACTCCCTGCAAAATAGTGCGAAGTAGCTTCAGAAACAGGCGTCACAGTGACTAGTCCTGATATAGGTTGACACTCTTCCGCCTGTAAAACGCCTGATGAACATCATCAGGCGTTTTGTATTTCAGGGCCAGATGTGGCCGTTCATGGTTATAAATTGCCACAGATTCTTTTAC
>NZ_JBQPOM010000005.1:0-589 GCF_052220145.1 Vagococcus sp. WN89Y
CCGACACGGACGCCGACACTGACACCGACGCAGATGCGGACGCAGACACCGATACCGACACCGACGCAGATACAGACACCGATGCTGACGCGGATACAGACGCTGATGCAGATGCGGACACCGACACAGATGCCGACGCAGATGCGGATACAGATGCCGATACGGACGCAGACGCCGATGCGGATACGGATGCAGATACGGACGCGGACGCCGACACGGACGCCGACACAGATGCTGATACGGACGCTGATGCCGATACGGACGCCGACACAGATGCTGACGCCGACACTGATGCAGACGCCGACACCGATGCTGACGCGGATACAGATGCAGACACGGATACCGACGCAGACGCTGATGCGGATACAGATACCGATGCGGACGCTNACCGACGCTGATGCCGATACGGACGCCGACACCGATGCTGACGCCGACACTGATGCAGACGCCGACACCGATGCTGACGCGGATACCGATGCCGATACAGACGCCGATGCGGACACCGACACCGACACCGACACCGACGCTGATGCGGATACCGACGCTGATGCCGATGCAGATGCAGACACAGACGCCGACGCCGACACGG
>NZ_JBQPOM010000050.1:0-19122 GCF_052220145.1 Vagococcus sp. WN89Y
GATCAACAACCTGTTTGACAGCTTCAATTTTAAACTCTTCAGGATAACGCTTACTGCTCATGTGCACCTCTCATTAAGCCATTTTAAATGACTCTGAGGTGTCTGTTAAACCCGTGGCGATTCAAAACGAGCGCATCACACTGGATAAATACATTCCATACTCCTCACATATCCATCCTCATGTGATAAGAAACCGTCACGGTGATCTGGTCGCTTCCTGGGAGCTGGGTGGGACGGTGTTTGAGTGTGAAGATGAGCATTCCCTGACGTTGATGGTCGCTCATCTTAATAACGTTATTCGTTCGTATGAAGGGCAGCCGGTCACCTTTTATATCCACCGTATCCGTGAGAAATACTTTGATGTTTTTGCGGCAAGCTCCGGTATCCCCTTTGCCGATGAGGTCACCACACGCTATTACCAGCCATTAAAGGATAAGCCGCTCTGGCGACACCGGCTTTTTTTCACTGTCTGCTATGCCCCCTTCTCCAGACTGGAGAAACAAGCCATAAAGTCACAACCTGCCGGAAAAAGGAAAGCCTCTCTGGATGAGGCGCTAAAAGTGATGCTGGAATATCGCGAAGCACTGAATACAGCCTTGTCTCGTTATATGGCGCTACCCTTGGGGATTAATGAGGAAAAGGAGCGTGTTTACTCCTCACAGCTGGCGTTTTACCACCGGCTGATAACCGGCAAATGGCAAAATGTACTGGTAACGCGCGCTCCTTTTTACGCCACGCTCGGCACAGCGGATCTCTTTTTTACGTCTGATACCGCCGAATGCCAGACTGTGGAAGGCTCCCGATTCTTTCGCAGTCTGGAGATTAAAGACCATTCGCCAGAAACGTATACCGGCCTGCTGGACGCGCTGCTGTATGCTGAAAGTGAATATGTGCTGACTCAGTCTTTTACCTGTATGGCGCGGGATGAAGCGCAAAACTATATCCGCCTGGCAGAAAAACGCCTGAGTTCAACCGATGACGATGCCATCTCCCAGCGTGAAGAACTGATTGTTTTACGCGACTTGCTCCAGTCCGGGCATATCTCATGCGGCAAATATCACTTCTCTCTGGTGGTCTCCTCAAACAGCGCCGATCGGGTGGTAAAAGAGACCAATGCGCTGGCGCAGCCATTCAGCGATCTTGGCATCATGACCTCTCTCTCCACGCTCTCCTTACCTGCCGCTTATCTGGCCCAGCTTCCCGGCGTCTATACGTTACGTCCCCGCTTAGTTGTAATCAGCAGCCAGAATTATGCTGATATGGCTGGCCTGCATAATTTCCCTCCGCATAAACGCGATGGTAACCCCTGGGGTGAAGCTATTGCCGTTATGAAATCATCCGGCGGCGGCGCTTATTACCTGAACCTGCATGACAGCCAGGCCGGGCGGGATGACTTTAACGAAAAGACGCCTGGCAATACGGCGATCATTGGTAAAACCGGCTCAGGGAAAACCTTGCTGATGACCATGATAAAGCAGCTCATGCAGAAGTACCGTAACCCGGCGACGTTCTCTGTTTCTGCCACAATTAAACGGCTGACCACCGTCTATTTTGATAAAGACCGCGCCGCCGAGATGTCGATTCGCCAGATGGGCGGGTGTTACTTCCGCATCCGCACCGGCATGTCGACCGGTTTTAATCCGTTTTCACTGGCTCCGACGCGGCGCAATATCAACTTTATCAAGCAGCTGATCCGCTTGTTGTGCCGCCGCAATGGTAAGCCGCTCGACCCGCGTGATGAAGAGCGGATCAGTACTGCCGTGGACATCATCATGCTCGATTACCCGGCGGAATATCGGCGTTATGGTATTACCCGGCTGCTGGAAGTCTTGCCGGAGCCGCCGACGAAAGAAGCCCGGACCAACGGTCTGCGCATCAGGCTGAAGCAATGGGCGAAAGGTGGCGAATTTGGCTGGGTTTTTGATAACGAAGAGGACACATTCAACATCAGTAACATCGATAACTTCGGTATTGATGGTACTGAATTTCTTGATGACGACGATATACGGGGACCGATCACTTTTTATCTGTTGTACCGCGTTACCAGCTTACTGGATGGTCGCCGCCTGGTGATGTTTATGGATGAATTCTGGAAATGGCTGGCAGATGTCGAATTTTCAAAATTCTCACTCAATATGCTCAAGGTGATCCGTAAACTCAACGGCATCTTCATTCCAGCCACTCAGTCGCCGGATGAAATCGTCAGGCACCCTATTGCCCCGGCGATTATTGAGCAGTGCAGCACACAAATTTTCCTTGCGAACCCGAAAGCCAGCCATGCTGATTACGTCGAGAAAATGAAGGTGCCTGAAAGTGTTTATGACGTTGTCAGGCAACTTGATCCCGGCGATCACTATATGGTGATTATCAAAACTCCGTTACATCCCGGTGAAGCGCGCCCGTTTGTCGCAATGGCAAAAATGGATTTATCCGGTCTCGGGAAAATAACCAGGCTGCTTAGCGGCAACGAAGATAATTTGAAAATCTTTGATGCTATTTATCAGGATGGCATGCAACCCCACGACTGGAAAGAAACATTCCTTCAACAGGCAATCTGAACTCATCCGGAGGTAATAAAGATGCAGACCAGAACAGTTATTCTGGCGCTATCGTTATTTGTGTCCACTCAGGTATTCAGTGCCGGGATCCCGGTTTTTGATGCGGTCGGAAATGCTGAGTCTATAAAGCAGTGGATAGAAGAACTTCAGCAATGGAAGGAGACGGTAACGCACTATAAGAATCAGCTTAATGCTTATAAACAACAATTAGCTTCTGCAACAGGCGTGCGGGATATTCAGAACTTTCTTCAGGATGCCAAAAGTCTGAAATATGATCTGGATAAGCTGCGTAAAAATGGAATATCGCTTGATGATTTACTGACAAATCAAAATGGCGCTTATTCATCGGAGCTTCAACATTTATATAATAAATATAAAAGTTTTGATGGCTGTAATCAGGCCAGCTCATCGCAGCGATATCTCACAAGCTGCAAGCAGATCATTCTTAACCAGGCTGTTTCGATTGAGAATACCAATGATGTACAGGCGCGCATTAATAGTACACTAACCGATATAGCGAGCTTGTCAGAGCGTATCGTCAATGCAAAAGACACCAAAGAATCACAGGATTTAGCCAATACCGTTGCTGCCAAAAGCGTGCAACTGAATGCGCTGACAATCCAATGGGAAATGTCAGTTAAGCAAGCCGAGCAACGTTCCGCCATGCTGGCTAAACAACGGCAACAGGCGTTCTTTGAGCAACAATTCACTGCGCCTGTTCCTGATTTTAATAATTGAGAGGGAAACTCATGAAAGCGTCAAAATGGATTATAGCGATTGTATCAGGTCTATTATTTCTTACCGCGTGCGATAACCCAAAATCCACGCAATGGTATAAAGAGCATCAGGATGAACTGAAACAACGCTATCAGGAATGTAAATCATCCGGCGAGGATTCTCAGGATTGCAAAAATGCGAAAAAGGCACGGTTTGAGCTAAATCAGGAAAACGCGCCTGTTCCCAATTTTAATTAAAGGGAGTCATCTATGTCAGGTGGTATGTTTATTGATATGAACGAAACTATCACTGACGGTTTACATGCCGTATTAAGAGGGCAAACCTCTGTATACGGCAATCTGATTAGCGTTATCGCCGTCAGCTCCTTTACTTTATTTGTGACTTACAGAGGATATCAAACTCTGGCCGGAAAGCTGCAAACGCCTTTGGAAGATGTTTTGTGGGATGTCGGCCGCATGGCATTAATCATGACTTTTGTTTTAAACCTTAATGGCTGGCTGGATCTGTCCGTGGCCGCCATCAATGGATTAAAGGATGGTGTGAGCGGCTCGGATAATGTCTGGACATTACTGGATACCGTCTGGGCGAAAGCCCAGATGATAGGGCAAAAGCTTTTCCAACAGGATGATTCCACTTATGTAAAAGTTAACGGTGGCTTTGCCGAGTTTCTTGTCTGGCTTGGTGCCATCATCACGCTGTTATGCGGCACTGCGGTAAACCTGTTAGCAGAAATTACCATTGTGTTGCTGACCACTACCGCGCCGCTATTTATTTTCTGCCTATTGTATGGCTTCCTGATCCCGATGTTTAACAACTGGCTGAAAACTATTTTTACGGTCATCCTGACAGTTATGTTCTCTGCTTTATCAATAAGGATCGTCATTAACTACCTGAACGGGATACTCGATAAAGGGGTTAATTTCGTTGATAGCGCCAATATCGTTACGCTTGGCGTACAGTGTTGCGTCGCGGGCATCATTTCAGGCGTCATCATCTGGTTCTCAGCAAAAATTGCCAGTGAATTGGGCGCGGCCTCTGTCCAGGTTGCTTTACAAGGCATCGCAATGAGTGGACTTAAAGGGTTCGCACAAAAGACGGTTCCCCCTCCCAAATCAGATAAAAGAAAAACAGCAAACGGCAGCGAAACTATACCGGCACGGCAAAAACGCTCAGCCGCCATTGAAAATATAAAGCGCTTCAACCGGCAGTATCACTCCTGATCCCACCCTTACTCATTCTCTACGTCGCGCCGTGGTAATCCCCCGGTACGGTTTCTCTTTCTTCAAAAAAGGCCTGTTATGAGATTCAGCATCGTACTTCTGCTGCTGTGCGTGCTTTCAGGTTGCGCACAACATCAGCCTGACCTTCCGCCGGTATCTGGCGACGCTCAGCCCGTCAATTCTCCCGCCATCATCAAGGAGCTGACCAAACATGTCTAAAACGGAAAAACTCATTGCCTCATCCAGAACGTTTGAAACCGCCCTGCTGGAAAAAGACGTGCGTGAGAAGAAGCTGGCCTGGCTAATCGCCGCGGTCGGCTTCCTGTTTACCGCACTGGGATTTACAACCCTCCTCATTCTACTGCCGTTAAAAACCACCGATATTGAGTTGTGGTCGATAGATAAAGATACCGGGCGGTATGAATATATGACCCGTATTAAAGAGCAGGACATTTCCACAGAGCAGGCGCTGGCTCACGCCCTGGCAGCGCGCTACGTGACTTTACGCGAGGGCTACAACTACTTTGCCCTTCAGCGAGATTATGAGGATGTTCAGCTCTATAGCAGCGACAGCGTCAGCAAAGATTATCTCGACTGGTTCAACAGCGATCAGGCCCCAGATAGAGTTTTTAATAATGCGGAATATGTCGTTTATATCGACATTATTTCCAACGTCCACGCGGCCGCCACATCACCAGACAGCCTGGCAACATTACGTATTAAACGCACCATCCGCCGCATTGCAGACAGTTCAGTTAAGACAGACTTCTGGAATATCCGCCTGACTTATCGATATCTGCCCCGCAAACAGCTGACCGAGAGCCAGCGTGAAGTTAACCCGCTTGGCTTTATCGTGACCAGCTACCAGCGCGATAAAGAGCTAAGGAGTGAATGATGTTAAGGAAAATAGCCTTCTTATGTTTTTTCCTCACATCACACGCAGCCTGGAGTGCAGCCATACCTCGTAGCAGCGCGTATGACAGCCGGATACAGACCGTCACTTACAGCAGCCAGAACACCACCATTATTAATACTCGCCCCGGTTATATCACTACCCTGCTGTTTGACGATGATGAGGAAGTTATCGAAGCACAGGCTGGTTTCCCGAAGGGCTGGACGGTGACGAAAAGTGGTAACCGGGTGGGCGTCAGCCCAAACCCCATTACCCAGCCGGTAACCGATGCGAACGGTAATAATACCGATACCGTATTTTTGCCAACCGCGAAGGACTGGAAAACCAATCTTCTGGTCGTCACCGCCAGGCGCGTGTATAGCATGGAACTCAATGTGCTGGATAGCGACTCGGCGTCACAGGCATTTATGATTCGGTATCGCTATCCGGATGATGAACGGCGAAAATCTGCGGCCGCAAATGCAGCACATCAACAATTGTTACGGGAAAATCAACAAAAGCAGCGCATAGCCGCCGCGTTTGAATACGCCAGCATGCCACGCAACTGGCGTTACACGAAGCGCGTCGCAGAGGGTTCAGAATCCATCGTGCCGGACTTCACTTATGACGATAGCCACTTTATCTACCTTGGTTTCTCCGCTGCCAAAAAATTGCCGTCGGTCTTCCGGATCGTTAACGGCAAGGAACAAACGGAGACGCCGCGAGTAACCAAACTTGGGAACTATACCTTAATGGCGGTGCGCGCCTCGTCATCCCGTCTGGTGCTGCGCTACGGCAACGCCGTAGTCGGTATTGAGAACATGGCATTTGGGCAAGCTATCCCCACCAGTGGCGACACCGTTTCATCTGACGTTACGCTGGAGGCAAAATGACAGCTGAATCCGGCACGGAAAGGAGTATGGCGGAACTGGAAGCCGAAGCGCGTGAACGCGCGCGTAAGACAATGCAGGTTGAGGAGCCAAAGCAGAATACCTCTCCGGGCCAGCCTGAAGTTACCCGCTTCAGGAAGACCTCCAGTCACCGCCCCCTTATTGTCTGCCTGCTAAGCCTGTTTGTCCTGGTTGCGCTGGCCTTTTGCGGCGATCGCATCTTTGTGTTGTTAAAGCGAGGCAGTGATGCCGAAGCAGAATCCGTACCACCGCCTTCTGGCGGTACGTTAAAGCAGGAGCGTAAGGATCTCGGTATGGACAGTAACCCATTCGGCCCGATCGGACCGGAAAAGCCGGAAGTTATCGCTGACAATCATCAAACGATCATTGCGCCCTCACCTACTTTAAACAAGGCAGTCGCGCTGGCAGATAATTCACACAGCACCTCTGCCCCAGAGCATGCTCCGGTTTCGCAAAATGAACAGCAAAACCGTGCTCCGCAGACAGAACCACAAACCAACCCTACCGAAGCGAATACTGGCGTAGCGAAGGTTACTGGTGTCAGGCGACTCGGTCTGGATGCGGATTTCTATCTTCCGGTTGATCGCTACATTCCCTGTTCGATGATGCAGCGGTTTGTTTCTGACGTAGGCGGACACATCTCCTGCCTTGTTAGCGAGGATGTCTACAGCGCCAGCGGACATGTGAAATTACTTCCGGCAGGTACGGTCGCCAGAGGTGTTTACCGCACAGGCGCACTGCAACATGGTCGGGGCCGCCTGTTTGTCATCTGGACAGAGTTACGCACACCGGAGCCCAATAGCCTGCAAATTCCCCTGACTGATACGCAGGCGACCGGCCCGTTGGGTGAGGCAGGTATTGCGGGCTGGATTGATACTCACTTCCGGGAGCGATTTGGCAACGCGCTGATATTGAGTACCGTACAGGACGTTGCTGCCGCAGCATCTGATTCAGCACCCGGTACAGATCGTAATACCGATTACACCGAGAATACCCGTGCGGCAACGGCGGAAATGGCAAAAGCGGCGCTGGAAAACAGTATTGATATACCGCCGACAATGTACCTGAATCAGGGTGATGTGATTGGCATTCTGACCGGTACAGATATCGATTTTTCCTCTGTCTGGCAACTGCGACTGAAAAAGAGGTGGTATGAACACTGAAAACCTGTCGCTGGATTTTATGAAACAGCAGCTATTCGGTGACTTTCTTCCGCTGGATGGACTGACGGAAATCGCTATCAACCGACCCGGAGAGATCCATATAAAAATTAATGGCCGATGGCAAATGCATGATTCCCCGGTTACGCTGCGTCAGTGCCATGCCTTTGCTAAAGCGCTGGCCTCATGGAATGATGACAACATCGATGATACCTATCCCATCCTTTCGGCAACCCTGGAGTCTGGCGAGCGCGTACAGGCGATAATTCCCCCGGCATGCGAGCGTAATACCGTTTCTGTCACCTTGCGGAACCCTTCATTCAGGCAGAAAACACATCAGTCATATATTGATTCGGGTTTTTATAACCGGGTGGCAGGCGAGGAACGGGCTGAAAGCAAAGATGAAGAACTGAGTCGATATTATCTTCTGGGAGATATTCCCGGCTTTATCGAAAAGGCTGTTGAGTATGGCAAAACGATATTCATTGTGGGTGAAACCGGCTCCGGCAAAACCACCTATATGAAAACGTTACTGCATTATATTCCGCCGCATCTCAGGTTAACGACTATTGAAGATAACCCCGAAATTCACTTTTACCGGCACACTAATTATGTGCACCTGTTTTATCCGGCGGATGCCGGGAGTGATGCTATTGTAACGCCGGGCAGGCTTATCCGGGCAAATTATCGCATGAATCCGGACCGGATCTTGCTGGCAGAAATACGCGGACGTGAAGCCTGGGATGCGCTGAAAATCATCGGTTCCGGCCATGAAGGGCTTATCACATCAATGCATGCGGGTAACCCTGAGGAGTGTATTGAAGGGATAATTGATCGCTGCTATGAGAACCCGGACTGTAAAAATATTCCTTTTGATGTGCTGCTACGAAAAGTCCTCAAAAGCGTAGATATTATCGTCAGCGTAGGTGTTCATGGTGATGTTCACCGCATGGGTGATATTTACTTTAAGCCGCTTCATCTGAAAAACATGAAGGAGTTATTTTAATAAGCAGTTAAACGTTATGCATTCCCAAAAATCGTAATGGTGACTGATATGAAGAAAATAGTGCCATCTCTATTTCTGCTCTCTTTTATTTTATTAAATTCACCTTCCTCAATGGCCGCCGATGCCTGTGAAGTCGTTTTATGCATGTATGGCAAAGTAACCGGCAGTAGTGGAGGGAAAGAGTGTCGTTCGGCCGAACGAGCCTTCTTTAATATTATTAAAAAGTACAAGCATGGTTTCCGACCGCAAAAAACGGCGGACGCCAGAAATGCTTTTTTGCTTGAATGTAAATCTGCCGATCCGATCATTATCAGCAAAATAATAAGCAAATTCGGTCGCCTGCGCAGCTGATGAGAAATAGCTTTAACCAGTTTGAGCGAGAAATTCGGCATGCAGGGTGCGCGGGGTTTCAGGCTTTTAAATTTCTGCGGTACGCATAAATTTAAAAGTGGCGTGAGGCGAGTAAATTCAATTTCAACGAAATTGCTAATTTGCGTCGCCGAACCCACCTGCAAACAGCCGCGCCCACGCGGATTTTGCAGGCCGGGGGAGCCGAATAAATTTTGCCGCCCCAGCGAGCAAAAAGACGCGCCCACGCGTCGGTTTATTTGGGGGGCGTAAGCCCCGCACACCGTCGCGCCTAAGTCTCCGGCCAAAAGCCGGTAGCGTGGCGTGACCACCCCCTTTAAAGGTCAGCTTCCCTTTTATTCACGCGAGGAGGAACGACCGCAGGAATAAAAAGGCGAAAGCGACCGTCTTAAAGGGGGTGGTCGCGCGTAGCGCGCGACGGTGTGCCGCCTTTGACCCTGGGGGATTTTGGCGAGGCGTTCAGCCACGACATTACCCCCTTGCGACATGTAATAAGGGCGTCCAGCCCGCATGAAATGGCGCATGCCGTTCCGTGCCGGGAAGTATACCTCCCGGCGCATGACCGCAACGCGGTCACTTTTGTTCGCCCCATGCTTTCGCCCCACGAGATCGCCCCATACCGTGGGGCGAACTGATGGGGCGATCTCATGGGGCGAATCGCTGAGAAAGGAGGCTTAATGCTATTACATAAGCTGACCGTTTCACTATCGCCGATAGTGAATGGCGCGCTCACCTTTTGGGCCTTTATGCAACACCATCAAATGTTGCTGGCGTTATTATCAGGCTTGACCCTACCTTTTTTCGCCTCAATGAAAAGCGACGAGCACCAAAAAGCACCCTGCTGGAAAAAGTCGCTAATCGCTTTTTCTATGCTTTGCTTTCTGTTTGGTACTATGGCACCGCTAATGATCTTATTGTTTCACTGGATCTATAAAGATCGGATTGTCACTCATATTACAGCTCTGCCCTGGGCTTTGCTGCTGGCTTTTACCCTTGTCGGTTTTGTTTTGCATATTATTTTGCGCCGGGTACTCACACCAGAACTGGATAAATTAAAAAAACGGCTCGTCAAAAAAACATCGTTAGAACGAGAATTGCGCACTGATGTCCGCACGGTAAAAGCTCTGCTGCCGGAAACCCTGCATTATGATCCGCTGGATCATATTGACCTGAAGAAAGGTATTTTTATCGGTATGGATCGGGAGCAACAGCCGATCTATCTCCCGTTAAATGAGTGGCAAAAACAACATGCCGATATTATCGGAACAACCGGTGCCGGTAAGGGCGTCGCCGCCGGAATATTGCTTTATCAAAGCATTCTGGCTGGTGAAGGCGTCATTGTCATGGATCCGAAAGATGATGAATGGGCACCGCATCTTTATCGAAAAGCCTGTGAAGACGCAGGTAAAACATTTGCCCTGATTGACCTGAGAAAACAGCAGTATCAGTTTAACCTGATAGAAGATATTACACCTGATGAACTGGAGGAGCTATTCGTCGCCGGATTTAGCCTTGCCGAGAAAGGTCAGGAATCCGACTTTTATCGTATCGATGACCGCAAAGCGGCACGCATCGCTGCGCAATATGCCAGATTCAGTCCTTCCGCCACTATCCGTGATATCTATAATGGCGATTACGTCCAGGATATAGCAAAAAACATCAAAGCATTTTTCGGCAAAATAGAAGAACTGGCCTTACTCGATAGCATTAACGCGCCGCAGGGATTATCGCTTAAACATATATTTAATGAAGGTGGCTGCTGCTATGTCATTGGCTCAATGCGAAACAGCAAGATAATTACGGCCCAGCGAATGTTGCTGGTGCGCCTTTACCAGCTGGCCGAACGGCGAGACCGGATAAATGATTTTCCTCGCCCTATCGCTATTTTCCTTGATGAACTGAAATATCACCTATCAAAACCTGCACTGGAGGGATTAAGCGCAGCGCGGGATAAAGGCGTGCATATTATTATGACGCATCAGTCCGTTGCGGATTTAGAAGACTGCCCGGCCGATTTAAAAGGCGATGCCGTTATTGGTGCAGTTGTTGAAAATGCCAAATTCAAACTGGTCTATCGCGTTATGGACCCCGATACAGCTGAATGGGTCGCAAGAATGTCCGGCACCATACTGGTCGATGATGAAACCCGCAAAGCGAAAACCGATTCCGTCCTGGCAGAGACTATCGACAATGAACGTATCATTCGGCAGGCGGAACGCCTCTTTATCGACAGCAATATGATCCTGAACCTGCCCGATTTCGTCAGCTTTATCTTCACCACAAAAACGCTTCCTACCGCTTCCCTGATTTCCCCCATCAAAGTCAGAAAACGTGAACTGGAAATTTACACGGTTGATCCAGACATTCTCGCATCTGCTGCTCCGGTAAAGACGCCGCTGGATTTTAATGATGAAGACGAGCTATTCCTCCCCGATTTTGAGGAGGAATAATGCTTATTACAACGTACAGAGAACGTAAAACTCGTAACAGTGAAAAGATAAAAACACTGCTGAAGTTCCTCAAAGAAGAAACGTATAGCGATTTTAAAACACTCATGCTGCTCTTTGGCTTCAGGGATCACAAATCGCTGTACACGCTGCTGACAAAAGTCGAAAGCATGGGGTTAATACAAAAGCATGTGCTGACATCACGGATGATGAAGATTTCTTTATGGGGGATAACGAATAACGGGTTGGCTGTCGTTGTATCCCCGGATGATAACGTTTTTCCCGCCCGTTTCGAACCGTCGAAAGTCAATAGCTGGACATTGCAACATCACCTTGATAATCAAGTGACCCGTATCATCCTGGAGCAAAAAGGCGCTTACGGGTGGATAAATGGCGATAGCACCACTTTTGCTAAGCGTTATCAAGTCAAACACCGCCCGGATGGCATCATCACGCTGCCTGACGGGAACATCATCGCTGTAGAAACTGAGCGCAATTTAAAAACGCGGACACGCTACCAGTCAATCATCGCCAGCCATTTGTTGGCCCGGGCTAGTAAACACTGGAGATACGTTTTTTATGTTGTGCCGGATGAGAAGAAAAAACTCGCGCTTGAGTTGTTGTTCGCCAGTGTGAAACACGTCATCGTGAATAATCACCATGTACCGCTGGAAGCGCACCACCGCAAGGTGTTTCGAATTTACACTCCTGATGAGCTGAGGCAACAGGAGTTGGAACGTTATTTATGAGGTGAATATCTATTATGTAAGTGACAATCCGCTTTGAGCGACTGCGGACATTATTAACAGCATTCTGTATGAATAACGGGGAGCAGATCACACTGTATATGTTTATAGTATCTCAAAGTTTAGTCGCTGCTTTGATTTAAAACTGGTTTTGTTGGGGGGGTTATTTAATGAATAAAGACGAAATTAAAAATATATCTAATATACCTGAGGTACTTTACAGTATTTCGTTCTATAAAGATTTACCTAACCTTCCTGTAAAAATTGACTTGGTGGGTATGGCTGGTGATTTTTTGAGTTATGATATAGCCGATTTATTCGGATTACAGCCGATTGAGAAAGATCACTTAGATACATATGGTGAGATAATTACTATCAATCCATCAAAGGAGTCCCTTGAGCTTTATAAAAAAAGAGATGATTCCTTTCAAATGGTATTTGTAGTAATTAATGCTTATAGCTTTAAAGAAATTGATGGCGTAATGCATTGCAAACCTTACAACATATCACTTTTCCCAGCAAGCAAAAGAGGTGAGTTGACTTCACTGAAGTCGGATTCGATTGAGAAATTGGATCTTGAGATGGATGCTAAAGTGCCGAAGTTTTACTATGGATTTAACCCATTCAAGGGAGCGTTTGGATTATATTTTTATAATCACGTCGACTACTCTGGAATTGAATCAGATATGATTGGCTTCGTAAATAGCATGTATCTACTGTCAGATAAATATGATTACCATAATGTTATACCTCCAATCATCAAATCCATAGAAAATAATGCACAAATAAAATCTGATTACAAAAAATACAGAAAGGACAGATACTTCAAGAAATTTAAAAAAATAAAAACAAGGAAAATATGGGGTTGTGATTCACCTATCGAACTTTTTTTACTTCAGGCAATGGATACCCTAGGATTAACACCTGAAATTCAGACGATAATTACTAAAGATGGGCTCACGATCCCTAGCTTGCATAAATTATGGGAAAACTCTCGCTCACGTAAACGTTTGAATGCCATAACAGATGCAGATTTCTATTTTCCTGAAAAAAAGTTGGCAGTTTTTTGTGATTCTAAAGAACATCATTCGTCCAAGGAATCTACTGATAAAGACAGTAATATTGATAAGTCCTTAGCAGAAATTGGTATTTTTAGCATAAGGATCTTTGGTAAGGATATTATGGCAGATCCCATAGCATGTGCGACGAGAGTTAGGGACCGTTTGAACGAGTTGTAAGTTAAAAATAATTTCTTGGGTTTGATTTGAATAATGCCGATGGGCCTGAATGCTCAGGCCTTCATTCAGGGATACGACTGTCACCGCTCATGATGAATGTGAGATATTTTAACGGCAGCTATGAGCGAACAGCGGAAGTTCGCATATGGTTTTAGTCTGATAAAGGCATTATTTAAAGGGTGGTGTGGTAGATACTTACCACCCGTAATAGCGTATCGTTTTCTTTTACAAGCCGAATAGCAGTGCCCTCAATCGCAGGAGTGATTATGAATGCTAGCGAGATTTTCGTTTCAGTCGATATTGAAACATCCGGCCCGGTCCCGGGATTATTTAGTCTGCTTTCCATTGGGGCCTGTCTGGTGCATGCCCCCGACGTGCGTTTTTATGCCGAGTTGAAGCCTGACTGCACTGGCTTTGATCCTGAGGCGCTGGCAGTGACGGGATTTAACCTTCAGGCACTGGCTACCACCGGCATAGCCCCCGCGGACGCCATGCTTCAGTTATCCACCTGGCTCACATCCCACCTTCAACCGAGCCAGAAGCCGGTCTTTACGGGACTGAATGCTCCCTTTGACTGGTCATTCATCAATTACTACTTCCATAAATATACGGGGAACAACCCATTTGGCTTCAGTGCATTAGATATTAAAGCTTACTTTATGGGGGCAACAGGCTGTACGTGGTCTGAGACCAAATCATCAATGATGACACAGCGTTTATCTGCCAAAGGAAGACCCAGCCATAATGCTCTGGATGATGCATTATTTCAGGCAGAGCTTTTTGCGTTGATGCAAAATAAAGGGTCTTGATGAATTGGGTCCGTTAAAGCCGCGACAAGGATGCTGTATACACTGCCTCCTGATACCTGCCCTCCCGAAATATCCAGGCTTTAATGCCTGTGGTCGATGGTGACGTGCCGACAATCACCGCCACGGGATGGGGAAGATCACGTGCATTTTGCCTCGCGAATCGCGCAAAACTGGCAATGTCAGTCCCTGAGATGTGAGGAACTGCCTGCGGATGCGTATGCCAGTATCCAACCAAGCGCAATCCCTTCCTGTTTGCGTTCTCGATTTCAGTGCGGCAGCGATCGTTGTTCAGTTCGAGCCACGTTCTGCCAGCGCGGTCCGCAGGATGTGGCGCTGAAGCATGACACAGTACAATGCCGCCGGGATCGGCGGGATCGACAAACAGCTGCCCGCCTCGCTCATTTCCTCCCTGTGACTGCCGGTAGTGACCGAACATCTCAGAGACCTGCCGCCCAACCTGCAGCTCCGCATTCATATCCGGCCAGGCCCAGCGCCATGCTATTTCATTCATGCGTTTTGCCCGGGTTTCGGCCAGTTACGTTCAAAAACACTCTGGACAACTCCTTCAGGAAGTACAGGTCCCGTATAGCGTCCCCCCAACACTCCGGCCTCATCAGGGCGATACACACTGGAATGCCATTGGGTGACATCCCCTACAGTCGTCAGGTAACGTATTGCGGCCTGAGTGACCATTGTTGCAACACCATTCATTCCCGCCGAGCCTCCAGGTATAAAACTTTCACCACAGGCAGGAAGAGGCACAACGCCCCCATCCGGCCAGTCGGTAAACCGGTGCCTGAAGTCACCTCTATCGCTAAAAAGATATCTTGCATCAAAGCGGCCTTCAGGTGCGATCAGTGCATGTCCGACAAGTGTATGCGGCTCACTCCAGGCCTGTATCAGCCCCCATTTCGCTCCGGAGGCTTTCTTTTCCCAGAGGGCAGACTCTGATTCCCAGTCAGCTGTCGTGATAATAACCAGATCAACATCCTCGAAAATATCGGTTTTTTGACCCATAACCCATTCGATGTATGTATCCAGCGCGGTGACATCAAGCACAGGCAGATCCTGAAGCAGACGATGGCGCATGGCCTGAGACTTAAATTTGCCTAAATCCTCAGCACCCAGCATATGCCGCCCCAGATTGGGTGACTCTAGTCTGTCAGGATCGATAAGGGTCAGCCTGCCCAGACCGGCCCTGGCGAGTTGAATACTCACAGCAGATCCCAGCGAACCTACACCGACAAAGACAACATGCGAGTTCTCAAGTGTTTTTGCTGTGTTACTTCGATCCCGTGAAAAAAATGCCCCACGATCAATAACGTTCACACGCGATGACAGAATACTGGTCGGAGGTCCTTCTTTCTTTAACCCGGACTGACGGCGTGAGGATCTCAGGCCGTAAAAATGTGTACGGTCTGTTTCCTTCTTTCTGGTGCACAGGTTAACAGTAAATCTTGCCGCCCCGTCCCCACCCGGTAATGCCATGACAACCCATCGGGAAAGCAAAGCACTACTCTTTTCTGACCATTCAGACATCGCGGCCAGGGATTCTTCAGAAATATGGGGAGCAAGCCATTCGAGAAACGCGTGAGGTTCAGGCACTTTAATGCCAGGGAAAGACGTCAGTTTTACAAAGAAACCTGCTTCATGGGGGCTTCTTATCACAACCGAACGGCCAGTGGCACGTCTGAAATGCTGGCGGATAGCGTTCTTGTCAGACGAAACCCATACCGGGTTGAGACCAGTATGTCCGGTATACCTCGGATCGCTTACAACATACAAAACTGAACCCGATTCAGGCTCCCCCAGAAGAATCAGGTTACGTGCCGATCGTTTAAGCTGCCAGAGCCAGTAAGTGGAAATTTCATTCTGAAACTCCGTCTCCCGCCGTGCAGGATCTGCGTTTTCCAGAGAAAAAGACACAATGCTCGCAAAACGGGACAAGCTGTCCTGAACAATTTTCTCAGGCGAGCCCGTAACGGGCTTTTCCCTGAATCCATGGAGACACAACCCGGACGCCATGGCATGGGGCCAGACTAACCACGGTGAAGGTTCAACTTGAAGGCTAGGGGATTCAGACGGGAAACCGTTGGGAAAACCAATCCGTAGTCTTCGCTCAAGGCCGGTGTAATCAACGGGTAAAGGAAAATAAAAGGCGGCCGCCTCACCGACCCGCAATTCAGCGGGCCTGAGAAGAGCCGAAGCATTGTCCGCGCCCAGACAGTCTTTAAGGGCGGAAATGCCGCGTTGTATCATCTCATCCTTCATATCAGCCGAGTCGCCCGACAGGTGCAACATTTGCCTGAGACTGGTTACTGCTGACTGAACTCCCGAACAGAGACCCCATTGCGACAGAGTTTCGTGTCACACCGTCTTGCCGCCCGGGCATTGTCCAGTTTGCCGGAATGCTCTCGTTAACTTCGCGAACGAATGTCGGATCAATACCGAACTGCTCCTGGACCGCCTTCGCAAAGGTTTCTGTCGACGCGTGGCTGTCGAGCCCCAGCGTCAGCGCCGAACGGGCACTCGTATGCCATTTATTAAAGGCATCAACGTATTTATAACCTTCATCCGGACGATTCCATTTTTCCGCAAAATTCTCGCCGTTATCTTCAGGATTGCAGACGTAATACTCATTACTGTAACGATGAATATGGTCAGGCATCCTGTTCACGATTGCCAGGATAGCCTGAAGCGGGGTGAAGGCGGTATATTCTGACTGCGCGACCACATCCAGATAAGCGTGAGTCGCAAGCGTGGTGATAACTGCCGAAATAGGCCGGTATCTTTCATTTTTCGTCCTGATCGCCCATTCATCCCTGTGCCTTTTCATCAGTTTAATGCTCGCACGTAACGGATCATCTTTTTGATATTCTTTATATTCAGGCAGCGGGGCCTGGGTCGCAGAGTCCATTACTGCATGACTTTTATTAAACTCAACAACATGTTCAAGCATAATGTCCTGCTTTGACGCATCATGCAGCCAGTCTGCATAAGGAATGGGACTGCTTGCCTTCCAGCCGTGCTCCCTGTCGGGTACTTCGAGCATGCCCAGTCCGTCGCTTTGCTCATTATGATGGCAGGGACGTGCAGGTGTGACATCAATGTGGAAACCCGGATTTTCATCGGCGTAAACAATCCTGACACCGCGACGAAGTTGTTGAATATCCTCCTGAACCCTACTGCCCTCCTGGAAACGACGTTCAATGACCTCTAATACAGTCCGGGCATCGATCCCTCTGGCATGGGGCAACCAGATAATCGCATCGGCATCAATTGTCCCGAGATCTGCTGGCGCCCCAGGCACCGGGTTAATCGTTGTCTGAAGACGCATAGAACCCTGGGGAAAAATATGGGCATCCGCCAGCAGGGGATCATCGGCAGCAGAAAGAATTTTTTCCAGCTGAGAGTAGCGAGCATCAATAACGCTGTACTGAGCTGCTGATAACGAAATTTTTCGGGCTGCACGGAGAAGAAAATACTCCCAGCTGCGGTGTTTAGTCTGTTCGTTACTCATGGACGTTGCTCCTCTGTACATCCGATGCTAAGCATGGGGCGAAACTGGTTTGCGTTATTTTTGTCACGGTCAAAGATGATGTAGGGATGCTGATGCTGAGTCGTCAGCAAAGCCCCAAATTCAATGGCCAGCGCAGCAGGCACCGCGGCAAAAACATGAATGGCCTGGGTCGTGGTGGCTTCTAACTGACTGAGCAGCTTCTGCAGCTCATCTCTGAACGCATGGATGACCCTGCGGTTTGTCACCATGGCGTAGCTGGGTTCAGGTACAGTGAATTCTACAATTCGGGCACCCGGCAGTGCGGCGGTAACATCGCCTCGCGGTACCGCTGCGGAAAGAGACAGCACCAGAGCAACTGGCTCCTCACCTTGCGGAAGTTCAGAAGAGATAAACGCCGGCGGCAGGGCATCTGTATCCGGCCAGCGCAATATATGTTCCCTGTTAAATGAATACTGAAAGCGTTTATAGCGGTCGCCAATGGTCTGGCCGAGGAAAAACAACGCCGGAATATCCGCAAGCCCAACCATGGCCAGAGCCGGCTTATCGCCAAATTGCCCCCCGCGGCGGGCAAGCCCGGCCTCGAGTTTTTCAGTGATTAAATCCTTAATCGCCTGCCAGTAACCCGCATCCCTTCCCCGTGAACTGGGCTCAGGGAACACAACCGTAACCGGATGGCACTGTGCCGTCAGCCCTTCTGCAGACATGGCGGTAAGAAGGGCCTGCGCCGGAATTGCAACCAGAGTCTGATGATGCTGGCTTTGAACGATAACCGGTATGACGCGTTCCTCCCCGGGCGTGGAAGCCGCTAGGCGAATTCTGGTCAGGCAGGCAGAGTGAAGTCCGCTAAGATCGTCTTCGGGATAATTATCGCCGTCACGATCAACCCGGTCATGGCAGCCCGGACACAGTAGCATAAGATTCTCGCTGTCATTCGTCAGTGCCAGGGCCTCTTCTTCGCTGTGTGTGGCGTTTCCCCTAGGGCCTTTCGGGCTGGCAGGAAGAATATGGGCCACTTCTCCCCATTTCATCGGCGTACCGATACGAAAATCATGTGTCAGATCGGTTCCGCAGAGTTCACAATGACCCGCTGCACGGATCCAGACCAGATTTTTCACTTCATGGCTAGTGTTAAAACGCCCACTCGAATCATCCGCCTTTTTTTTCGCATTCACGTAAGGGTACTCCTGAAAAGGAAAAACCATTAGCACGGGAAATACTGAAATAGGTACTGTTCATCTTTTTTCAATACGCAACCGCGAAAAATATAACTCGCGAAACGAAATACGGAGCGGACCGCCTATAGCGCTGCCAGGTCTGCATTGAGCGATATGAGGACATTACTGACAGCATTCTGTGTGAAACAACGGGGAGCAGATCAACGTGACCTGCTCCCCATTGATTAACACACGACGATGTTAGTAATGTCTTCATCAGCAACATGAGGACAACCCCATGAAGAAGCGTTTTTCCGACGAACAGATCATCAATATTCTTCGCGAAGCCGAGGC
>NZ_JBQPOM010000051.1:0-26246 GCF_052220145.1 Vagococcus sp. WN89Y
TTACGGGCCGTAAGTAACGAAGTTTGATGCAAATGTCAGATCGTATGCGCCTGTTAGGGCGCGGCTGGTAATAGAGCCTTATAGGCGCATCTGAAAAACCTCCGGCTATGCCGGAGGATATTTATTTATCTGCTGGTTATTACCAGAAATATTTATCCGAATTTTTGCCTGCAACCGTGTCCGCTTCCCGCGTTGTGCTATTGTAATCATAACCATTCTCATTTACACTTTGCACATAAATTGAACGGGAGCGATCATGTACGTTTGTTTGTGTAATGGTGTGAGTGATAAGAAAATTCGTCAGGCAGTGCGTCAATTCCAACCCCAGTCATTCCAGCAGCTTCGCAAATTTGTTCCTGTGGGCAATCAATGTGGCAAATGCGTACGCGCGGCCAGAGAGATTATGCAAGATGAGCTGACCCAGATGCCGGAATATAAAGAGATTGCCTGAATCCCTGGCTATTTTTTTGACATCCCTGTAGCCCCATCTACGCTTCAATAAGTGGAAGCGGAGGGACTACATAATGAAAGGTGATGTTAGAATCATAAATTATCTCAATAAATTATTGGGAAATGAGCTTGTCGCAATAAACCAATACTTTCTTCATGCGAGGATGTTCAAAAACTGGGGACTGACTCGCCTCAATGACGTCGAATACCATGAATCCATCGATGAGATGAAACACGCTGACAAATACATCGAGCGTATTTTATTTCTCGAAGGGATACCGAATTTGCAGGACCTTGGCAAACTTGGCATTGGTGAAGACGTCGAAGAGATGCTGCAATCCGATCTCAGATTAGAACTGGAAGGCGCAAAAGATTTACGTGAAGCCATCGCCTATGCTGACAGCGTTCATGATTATGTCAGCCGCGACATGATGATCGAAATTCTTGCTGAGGAAGAGCATCACATCGACTGGCTGGAAACAGAACTCGATCTGATTGGCAAAATTGGTATCCAGAACTATCTGCAATCGCAAATCAAAGTCGAAGATTAAACATCATCAACGTTTGATAACCGGTCAATAAACCCGCTGCCGCCAGAAATGGCCCAAAAGGCAGTGGGTTTTTTAATACCTTCGTGCTGCGCGTGCATAACGCTCTGGCGCCGGCCAGGCTACAAGCCAGGAGTGCAGCAATAAAAACTAATGCAGGTAACTGTTCCCAGCCGTGCCAGGCACCCAGCGCGGCAAGATATTTCACGTCGCCGTAACCCAACCCTTCATGACCACGCACCAGGCGGTAGCACCAGTAGAGCAGAGCAAATGCGGCGTAACCCACAATAGCACCTATTACCGCCACGGGCAAAAACTCAGTATGTTCCATGCAATGCCAGAGCAGCCCTGACCAGAGAAGAGGGCACGTCAGTCGGTCAGGTAACATCCCGTGACGGAGATCCTCTCTGACAAGGAGTAGGTTAAGTAAAAGGTAAATAATAACAAAAAGAAGCATGGCGTCCCTGCCTGGTCTCTGTCAATTCAGTAGCAGGACGATGCACGCTTACAAGAAAAAAAGAAAACAGTGTTTTGCCGGGATGCGTAATATCCTGCACAGGAAATTATATCGTTGCGGGCGTTTCAGATACGGTGCGAGATAGCTCGCAACGCTGCTTAAATTCTAAACTGCGCTTGCGTTAGGTGCAGATTTACGTATAATGCGCGGGCTTGTCGTAATTGACGGCTGGTTCGATATGAACCATCGCGGTGCACTTAACCGCTAACAACGCTCCCAATCGGGGGGCAACGTAAGAACGATTACACTCCCCCATCAATCGTAATGGGTGTGAGGAGTAATTATTTTCGTCTATAAATAATTGGAGCTCTGGTCTCATGCAGAACCAAAGAATCCGTATCCGCCTGAAAGCGTTTGATCATCGTCTGATCGATCAATCAACCGCGGAAATCGTCGAGACTGCCAAGCGCACTGGTGCGCAGGTCCGTGGTCCGATCCCGCTGCCGACCCGCAAAGAGCGCTTTACCGTACTGATCTCTCCGCACGTTAACAAAGACGCGCGTGACCAGTACGAAATCCGCACTCATAAGCGTCTGGTTGACATCGTTGAGCCAACCGAGAAAACCGTTGATGCTCTGATGCGTCTGGATCTGGCTGCCGGTGTAGACGTGCAGATCAGCCTGGGTTGATCAGGTCATCGAGCGATTGAGAGGTTGAAACAATGATTGGTTTAGTCGGTAAAAAAGTGGGCATGACCCGCATCTTCACTGAAGATGGCGTTTCTATCCCAGTAACCGTAATCGAAGTTGAAGCAAACCGCGTTACTCAGGTTAAAGATCTGGCTAACGATGGCTACCGCGCTATCCAGGTTACCACTGGTGCTAAAAAAGCTAACCGTGTAACCAAGCCGGAAGCTGGTCACTTCGCTAAAGCTGGTGTAGAAGCTGGCCGTGGTCTGTGGGAATTCCGTGTCGCTGATGGCGAAGAATTCACTGTAGGTCAGAGCATTAGCGTTGAGCTGTTTGCTGAAGTTAAAAAAGTTGACGTAACTGGCACCTCTAAAGGTAAAGGTTTCGCAGGTACCGTTAAGCGCTGGAACTTCCGTACCCAGGACGCGACTCACGGTAACTCCCTGTCTCACCGCGTTCCGGGTTCTATCGGTCAAAACCAGACTCCGGGCAAAGTGTTCAAGGGCAAGAAAATGGCAGGTCAGCTGGGTAATGAGCGCGTAACCGTTCAGAGCCTGGACGTAGTACGTGTTGACGCTGAGCGCAACCTGCTGCTGGTTAAAGGTGCTGTCCCGGGTGCAACCGGTAGCGACCTGATCGTTAAACCAGCTGTGAAGGCGTGAGGAGATAGCAATGGAATTAGTATTGAAAGACGCGCAGAGCGCGCTGACTGTTTCCGAAACTACCTTCGGTCGTGACTTCAACGAAGCGCTGGTACACCAGGTTGTTGTAGCTTATGCAGCTGGTGCTCGTCAGGGTACTCGTGCTCAGAAGACCCGTGCTGAAGTAACTGGTTCCGGTAAAAAACCGTGGCGCCAGAAAGGCACTGGCCGCGCTCGTTCTGGTTCTATCAAGAGCCCGATCTGGCGTTCTGGTGGCGTGACTTTTGCTGCGCGTCCGCAGGACCACAGTCAAAAAGTTAACAAAAAGATGTACCGCGGCGCGCTGAAAAGCATCCTGTCCGAACTGGTACGTCAGGATCGTCTGATCGTTGTCGAGCAGTTCTCTGTAGAAGCGCCGAAAACCAAGCTGCTGGCTCAGAAACTGAAAGACATGGCTCTGGAAGATGTGCTGATCATCACCGGTGAGCTGGACGAGAACCTGTTCCTGGCCGCACGTAACCTGCACAAGGTTGACGTACGCGATGCGACTGGTATCGACCCGGTTAGCCTGATCGCCTTCGACAAAGTCGTAATGACTGCTGATGCTGTTAAGCAAGTTGAGGAGATGCTGGCATGATTCGTGAAGAACGTCTGCTGAAGGTGCTGCGTGCACCGCACGTTTCTGAAAAAGCGTCTACTGCGATGGAAAAAACAAACACCATCGTTCTCAAAGTTGCTAAAGACGCGACCAAAGCAGAAATTAAAGCTGCTGTGCAGAAACTGTTTGAAGTCGAAGTCGAAGTCGTTAACACCCTGGTAGTTAAAGGGAAAGTTAAACGTCACGGACAGCGTATCGGTCGTCGTAGCGACTGGAAAAAAGCTTACGTCACCCTGAAAGAAGGCCAGAATCTGGACTTCGTTGGCGGCGCTGAGTAAGTCGGAGGAGTAATACAATGGCAGTTGTTAAATGTAAACCGACATCTCCGGGTCGTCGCCACGTAGTTAAAGTGGTTAACCCTGAGCTGCACAAGGGCAAACCTTTTGCTCCGCTGCTGGAAAAAAACAGCAAAAGCGGTGGTCGTAACAACAATGGCCGTATCACCACTCGTCATATCGGTGGTGGCCACAAGCAGGCTTACCGTATTGTTGACTTCAAACGCAACAAAGATGGTATCCCGGCAGTTGTTGAACGTCTTGAGTACGATCCGAACCGTTCCGCGAACATCGCGCTGGTTCTGTACAAAGATGGCGAACGCCGTTACATCCTGGCCCCTAAAGGCCTGAAAGCTGGCGACCAGATTCAGTCTGGCGTTGATGCTGCAATCAAACCAGGTAACACCCTGCCGATGCGCAACATCCCGGTTGGTTCTACTGTTCATAACGTAGAAATGAAACCAGGTAAAGGCGGTCAGCTGGCTCGTTCCGCTGGTACTTACGTTCAGATCGTTGCGCGCGATGGTGCTTATGTCACCCTGCGTCTGCGTTCTGGTGAAATGCGTAAAGTAGAAGCAGAGTGCCGTGCAACTCTGGGCGAAGTTGGCAATGCTGAGCATATGCTGCGCGTTCTGGGTAAAGCAGGTGCTGCTCGCTGGCGTGGTGTTCGTCCTACCGTTCGCGGTACTGCGATGAACCCGGTAGACCACCCACACGGTGGTGGTGAAGGTCGTAACTTTGGTAAGCACCCGGTAACTCCGTGGGGCGTTCAGACCAAAGGTAAGAAGACCCGCAGCAACAAGCGTACTGATAAATTCATCGTACGTCGCCGTAGCAAATAATTTTAGAGGATAAGCCATGCCACGTTCTCTCAAGAAAGGTCCTTTTATTGACCTGCACTTGCTGAAGAAGGTAGAGAAAGCGGTGGAAAGCGGAGACAAGAAGCCCCTGCGCACTTGGTCCCGTCGTTCAACGATCTTTCCTAACATGATCGGTTTGACCATCGCTGTCCATAATGGTCGTCAGCACGTTCCGGTATTTGTTTCCGACGAAATGGTCGGTCACAAACTGGGTGAATTCGCACCGACTCGTACTTATCGCGGCCACGCTGCTGATAAAAAAGCGAAGAAGAAATAAGGTAGGAGGAAGAGATGGAAACTATCGCTAAACATCGCCATGCTCGTTCTTCTGCTCAGAAGGTTCGCCTTGTTGCTGACCTGATTCGCGGTAAGAAAGTGTCGCAGGCTCTGGACATCCTGACCTACACCAACAAGAAAGCGGCTGTATTGGTCAAGAAAGTTCTGGAATCTGCCATTGCTAACGCTGAACACAACGATGGCGCTGACATTGACGATCTGAAAGTTACGAAAATTTTCGTGGACGAAGGCCCGAGCATGAAGCGCATTATGCCGCGTGCGAAAGGTCGTGCAGATCGCATCCTGAAGCGCACCAGCCACATCACTGTGGTTGTGTCCGATCGCTGAGACTCTGGAGACTAGCAATGGGTCAGAAAGTACATCCTAATGGTATTCGCCTGGGTATTGTAAAACCATGGAACTCTACCTGGTTTGCGAACACCAAAGAATTCGCTGACAACCTGGACAGCGATTTTAAAGTACGTCAGTACCTGACAAAGGAACTGGCTAAAGCGTCTGTATCTCGCATCGTTATCGAGCGTCCGGCAAAAAGCATCCGTGTGACTATTCACACTGCTCGCCCGGGTATCGTTATCGGTAAAAAAGGTGAAGACGTTGAGAAACTGCGCAAGGTCGTAGCGGATATCGCTGGCGTTCCTGCTCAGATCAATATCGCCGAAGTACGTAAGCCTGAACTGGACGCAAAACTGGTTGCTGACAGCATCACTTCACAGCTGGAACGTCGTGTTATGTTCCGTCGTGCGATGAAGCGTGCTGTACAGAACGCAATGCGTCTGGGCGCTAAAGGTATCAAAGTTGAAGTTAGTGGTCGTCTGGGCGGCGCTGAGATCGCACGTACCGAATGGTATCGTGAAGGTCGCGTTCCGCTGCACACTCTGCGCGCTGACATTGACTACAACACCTCCGAAGCGCACACCACTTACGGTGTAATCGGCGTTAAAGTGTGGATCTTCAAAGGTGAGATCCTTGGTGGTATGGCTGCTGTTGAACAACCGGAAAAACCGGCTGCGCAACCGAAAAAGCAGCAGCGTAAAGGCCGTAAATAAGGAGCGTCGCTGATGTTACAACCAAAGCGTACAAAATTCCGTAAAGTGCACAAAGGCCGCAACCGTGGTCTCGCGCAGGGCACGGATGTGAGCTTCGGCACTTACGGTCTGAAAGCTGTTGGCCGTGGTCGTCTGACCGCTCGTCAGATCGAAGCAGCACGCCGTGCTATGACTCGTGCTGTTAAGCGTCAGGGTAAGATCTGGATCCGTGTATTCCCGGACAAACCGATCACCGAGAAGCCGCTGGAAGTTCGTATGGGTAAAGGTAAAGGTAACGTGGAGTATTGGGTTGCCTTGATTCAGCCGGGTAAAGTCCTGTACGAAATGGACGGTGTTCCGGAAGAGCTGGCCCGTGAAGCCTTCGAGCTGGCAGCAGCAAAACTGCCGATTAAAACCACCTTTGTAACTAAGACGGTGATGTAATGAAAGCAAAAGAGCTGCGTGAAAAGAGCGTTGAAGAGCTGAACACCGAGCTGCTTAACCTGCTGCGCGAGCAGTTCAACCTGCGTATGCAGGCTGCAAGTGGCCAGCTGCAACAGACTCACCTGTTGAAGCAAGTGCGTCGTGATGTCGCACGCGTTAAGACTTTACTGACTGAGAAGGCGGGTGCGTAATGACCGATAAAATCCGTACTCTGCAAGGTCGCGTTGTTAGCGACAAGATGGAGAAATCCATTGTTGTTGCTATTGAGCGTTTTGTGAAACACCCGATCTACGGTAAATTCATCAAACGTACGACCAAACTGCACGTACATGACGAGAACAACGAATCCGGTACTGGCGACGTGGTTGAAATCCGCGAATGCCGTCCGTTGTCCAAGACTAAGTCCTGGACGCTGGTTCGCGTTGTAGAGAAAGCCGTTCTGTAATCTGGTACGCTTTTCTCACAAATAAACGGCCCGGTTTAGGGCCGTTTATTTTTTCTACCCATATACGGGAACCGGTGTTATAATGCCGCGCCCCTGATATGTGGGGCTTTTTATCGACCCTGATTTTGGGGTCTTCAGTAGTAGTTGACATTAGCGGAGCACTGAAATGATCCAAGAACAGACTATGCTGAACGTCGCCGACAACTCCGGTGCACGTCGCGTAATGTGTATCAAGGTTCTGGGTGGCTCGCACCGTCGCTACGCAGGCGTAGGCGACATCATCAAGATCACCATCAAAGAAGCAATTCCGCGTGGTAAGGTCAAAAAAGGTGATGTGCTGAAGGCGGTAGTGGTGCGCACCAGGAAGGGTGTTCGTCGCCCTGACGGTTCTGTCGTTCGCTTCGATGGCAATGCTTGTGTTCTTCTGAACAACAACAGCGAGCAGCCAATCGGTACGCGTATTTTTGGGCCGGTTACTCGTGAACTTCGTTCTGAGAAGTTTATGAAAATCATCTCTCTGGCACCAGAAGTACTCTAAGGAGCGAATCATGGCAGCTAAAATCCGTCGTGATGACGAAGTTATCGTGTTAACCGGTAAAGATAAAGGTAAGCGCGGTAAAGTAAAAAATGTCCTGTCTTCCGGCAAGGTCATTGTTGAAGGTATCAACCTGGTTAAGAAACATCAGAAGCCGGTTCCGGCCCTGAACCAACCAGGCGGCATCGTTGAAAAAGAAGCTGCAATTCAGGTTTCTAACGTTGCAATCTTCAATGCGGCAACCGGCAAGGCCGACCGTGTAGGCTTTAGATTCGAAGACGGTAAAAAAGTCCGTTTCTTCAAGTCTAACAGCGAAACTATCAAGTAATTTGGAGTAGTACGATGGCGAAACTGCATGATTACTACAAAGACGAAGTAGTTAAAAAACTCATGACTGAGTTTAACTACAATTCTGTCATGCAAGTCCCTCGGGTCGAGAAGATCACCCTGAACATGGGTGTTGGTGAAGCGATCGCTGACAAGAAACTGCTGGATAACGCAGCAGCTGACCTGGCAGCAATCTCCGGTCAAAAACCGCTGATCACCAAAGCACGCAAATCTGTTGCAGGCTTCAAAATCCGTCAGGGCTATCCGATCGGCTGTAAAGTGACCCTGCGTGGCGAACGCATGTGGGAGTTCTTTGAGCGCCTGATCACTATTGCTGTACCGCGTATCCGTGACTTCCGTGGCTTGTCCGCTAAGTCTTTCGACGGTCGTGGTAACTACAGCATGGGTGTCCGTGAGCAGATCATCTTCCCAGAAATCGACTACGATAAAGTCGACCGCGTGCGTGGTTTGGATATTACCATTACCACTACTGCGAAATCTGACGAAGAAGGCCGTGCTCTGCTGGCTGCCTTTGACTTCCCGTTCCGCAAGTAAGGTAGGGTTACTTCATGGCTAAGCAATCTATGAAAGCACGCGAAGTTAAACGCGTAGCTTTAGCTGAAAAATACTTCGCGAAACGCGCTGAACTGAAAGCGATCATTTCTGATGTGAACGCTTCCGACGAAGATCGTTGGAATGCTGTTCTTAAGCTGCAGAGTCTGCCGCGTGATTCCAGCCCGTCTCGTCAGCGTAACCGCTGCCGTCAAACTGGTCGTCCGCATGGTTTCCTGCGGAAGTTCGGGTTGAGCCGTATTAAGGTCCGTGAATCCGCTATGCGCGGTGAAATCCCGGGTCTGAAAAAGGCTAGCTGGTAATTGTCACCAATTGAATCACGGGAGTAAAGACAGATGAGCATGCAAGATCCGATCGCGGATATGCTGACCCGTATCCGTAACGGTCAGGCCGCGAACAAAGCTGCGGTCACCATGCCTTCCTCCAAGCTGAAAGTGGCAATCGCCAACGTGCTGAAGGAAGAAGGTTTTATTGAAGATTTTAAAATTGAAGGCGACACCAAGCCTGAACTGGAAGTTACTTTGAAGTATTTCCAGGGCAAAGCTGTGGTAGAAAGCATTCAGCGTATCAGCCGCCCAGGTCTGCGCATCTATAAGAAAAAAGATGAGCTGCCGAAAGTTATGGGTGGTCTGGGTGTCGCAGTTATTTCTACCTCTAAAGGTGTTATGACTGATCGTGACGCTCGCCAGGCTGGTCTTGGTGGCGAAATTATCTGCTACGTAGCCTAATCGGAGGAAACAATGTCTCGTGTTGCTAAAGCACCGGTCGTTATTCCTGCCGGCGTTGATGTAAAAATCAACGGTCAGGTTATCACGATCAAAGGTAAAAACGGCGAGCTGACTCGTACTCTCAACGATGCTGTTGAAGTTAACCATGCAGACAATGCTCTGACTTTCGGTCCGCGTGATGGTTACGTGGATGGTTGGGCTCAGGCTGGCACCGCGCGTGCCCTGCTGAATTCAATGGTTATCGGTGTTACCGAAGGCTTCACTAAGAAGCTGCAGCTGGTTGGTGTAGGTTACCGTGCAGCGGTTAAAGGGAACGTAGTAAACCTGTCCCTGGGTTTCTCTCACCCTGTTGACCATCAGCTGCCTGCGGGTATCACTGCAGAATGTCCGTCTCAGACTGAAATCGTGCTGAAAGGCGCTGATAAACAGCTGATCGGTCAGGTTGCAGCTGATCTGCGCGCCTACCGTCGTCCTGAGCCTTACAAAGGCAAGGGTGTTCGTTACGCCGACGAAGTCGTGCGTACCAAAGAGGCTAAGAAGAAGTAAGGTAACACTATGGATAAGAAATCTGCTCGTATCCGTCGTGCGACCCGCGCACGCCGCAAGCTCAAAGAGCTTGGTGCGACCCGCCTGGTGGTACATCGTACCCCGCGTCATATTTACGCCCAGGTAATCGCATCGAATGGTTCTGAAGTTCTGGTAGCTGCTTCTACTGTAGAAAAAGCTATCGCTGAACAACTGAAGTACACCGGTAACAAAGACGCGGCTGCAGCTGTGGGTAAAGCTGTTGCTGAACGCGCTCTGGAAAAAGGCATCAAAGATGTATCCTTTGACCGTTCCGGGTTCCAATATCATGGTCGTGTCCAGGCACTGGCAGATGCTGCCCGTGAAGCTGGCCTTCAGTTCTAAGGTAGAGGTGTAAGATGGCTCACATCGAAAAACAAGCTGGCGAACTGCAGGAAAAGCTGATCGCGGTAAACCGCGTATCTAAAACCGTTAAAGGTGGTCGTATTTTCTCCTTCACAGCTCTGACTGTAGTAGGCGATGGTAACGGTCGCGTTGGTTTTGGTTACGGTAAAGCCCGCGAAGTTCCGGCAGCGATCCAGAAAGCGATGGAAAAAGCCCGTCGCAATATGATTAACGTCGCGCTGAACCACGGCACCCTGCAGCACCCGGTTAAGGGTACTCACACGGGTTCTCGTGTATTCATGCAGCCGGCTTCCGAAGGTACCGGTATCATCGCCGGTGGTGCAATGCGCGCCGTTCTGGAAGTCGCTGGGGTTCATAACGTTCTGGCTAAAGCCTATGGTTCCACCAACCCGATCAACGTGGTTCGTGCAACTATTGATGGCCTGGAAAATATGAAGTCCCCGGAAATGGTCGCTGCCAAGCGTGGTAAATCCGTTGAAGAAATTCTGGGGTAATTGACCATGGCAAAGACTATTAAAATCACTCAAACCCGCAGTGCAATCGGTCGTCTGCCGAAACACAAGGCAACGCTGCTTGGCCTGGGTCTGCGTCGTATTGGTCATACTGTTGAACGTGAGGATACTCCTGCGATTCGTGGTATGGTCAACGCGGTTTCCTTCATGGTTAAAGTTGAGGAGTAAGAGATGCGTTTAAATACTCTGTCTCCGGCCGAAGGCTCCAAAAAGGCGGGTAAACGCCTGGGTCGTGGTATCGGTTCTGGCCTCGGTAAAACCGGTGGTCGTGGTCACAAAGGTCAGAAATCTCGTTCTGGCGGTGGCGTGCGTCGCGGTTTCGAGGGTGGCCAGATGCCACTGTATCGTCGTCTGCCGAAATTCGGTTTCACTTCTCGTAAAGCAATGATTACGGCAGAAGTTCGTCTGTCCGATCTGGCTAAAGTAGAAGGCGACGTAGTAGACCTGAATACGCTGAAAGCGGCTAACATTATCGGTATCCAGATCGAGTTCGCGAAAGTGATCCTGGCTGGTGAAGTAGCTCGTCCGGTAACTGTTCGCGGTCTGCGTGTGACTAAAGGCGCTCGTGCTGCTATCGAAGCTGCTGGCGGTAAAATTGAGGAATAAGTAGCAGATGGCTAAACAACCGGGATTAGATTTTCAAAGTGCCAAGGGTGGAATTGGCGAACTGAAACGCAGACTGCTGTTTGTTATCGGTGCGTTGATTGTGTTCCGTATTGGCTCTTTTATTCCGATCCCTGGTATTGATGCCGCTGTACTTGCCAAACTGCTTGAGCAACAGCGTGGCACCATCATTGAAATGTTTAACATGTTCTCTGGTGGTGCTCTCAGCCGTGCTTCTATCTTTGCACTGGGTATCATGCCGTATATTTCGGCATCGATTATTATCCAGCTGCTGACGGTCGTTCATCCGGCCCTGGCAGAGCTGAAGAAAGAAGGGGAGTCTGGTCGTCGTAAGATCAGCCAGTACACCCGCTACGGTACTCTGGTGTTGGCAATCTTCCAGTCGATCGGTATAGCTACCGGTCTACCGAATATGCCTGGTATGCAGGGCCTGGTAATGAATCCAGGCTTTGCATTCTACTTCACCGCTGTTGTCAGTCTGGTTACAGGGACAATGTTCCTGATGTGGCTCGGTGAACAGATTACTGAACGAGGTATCGGTAACGGTATTTCTATCATAATCTTTGCCGGCATTGTGGCGGGTCTTCCGCCAGCCATTGCCCATACTATCGAGCAAGCGCGTCAAGGCGACCTGCACTTCCTCCTGTTGCTGTTGGTTGCAGTATTAGTATTCGCAGTGACGTTTTTTGTTGTTTTTGTTGAGCGTGGTCAACGCCGCATTGTGGTAAACTACGCGAAACGTCAGCAAGGGCGTCGTGTCTATGCTGCTCAGAGCACACATTTACCGCTGAAAGTGAATATGGCGGGGGTAATCCCGGCAATCTTCGCTTCCAGTATTATTCTGTTCCCGGCTACCATCGCGTCATGGTTCGGGGGCGGTACTGGTTGGAACTGGCTGACAACAATTTCGCTGTATTTGCAGCCTGGGCAACCGCTTTATGTGTTACTCTATGCGTCTGCAATCATCTTCTTCTGTTTCTTTTACACGGCGTTGGTTTTCAACCCGCGTGAAACAGCAGATAACCTGAAGAAGTCCGGTGCATTTGTACCAGGAATTCGTCCGGGAGAGCAAACGGCGAAGTATATCGATAAAGTAATGACCCGCCTGACTTTGGTCGGTGCGCTCTATATTACTTTTATCTGCCTGATCCCGGAGTTCATGCGTGATGCAATGAAGGTACCGTTCTACTTCGGTGGGACCTCACTGCTTATCGTTGTTGTCGTGATTATGGACTTTATGGCTCAAGTGCAAACTCTGATGATGTCCAGTCAGTATGAGTCTGCATTGAAGAAGGCGAACCTGAAAGGCTACGGCCGTTAATGGTCGCCCGAGAAGTTACGGAGAGTAAAAATGAAAGTTCGTGCTTCCGTCAAGAAATTATGCCGTAACTGCAAAATCGTTAAGCGTGATGGCGTCATCCGCGTGATTTGCAGTGCCGAGCCGAAGCATAAACAGCGCCAAGGCTGATTATTTCGCATATTTTTCTTGCAAAGTTGGGTTGAGCTGGCTAGATTAGCCAGCCAATCTTTTGTATGTCTGTACGTATCCATTTGAGTATCCTGAAAACGGGCTTTTCAGCATGGAGCGTGCAAGTAAAATTATAGGAGTGCATAGTGGCCCGTATAGCAGGCATTAACATTCCTGATCAGAAACATGCTGTGATCGCATTAACTTCGATCTACGGCGTCGGCAAAACCCGTTCTAAAGCTATTCTGGCTTCTGCGGGTATCGCTGAAGATGTTAAGATCAGTGAGCTGTCTGAAGAACAAATCGACACGCTGCGTGACGAAGTTGCCAAATTTGTCGTTGAAGGTGATCTGCGCCGTGAAATCAGCATGAGCATCAAGCGCCTGATGGATCTTGGTTGCTATCGCGGTTTGCGTCATCGTCGTGGTCTCCCGGTTCGCGGTCAGCGTACCAAGACCAACGCACGTACCCGTAAGGGTCCGCGCAAACCGATCAAGAAATAATCGGGGTGATTGAATAATGGCAAAGGCACCAATTCGTGCACGTAAACGTGTAAGAAAACAAGTCTCTGACGGCGTGGCTCATATCCATGCTTCTTTCAACAACACCATCGTTACTATTACCGATCGTCAGGGTAACGCGCTGGGTTGGGCAACAGCCGGTGGTTCCGGTTTCCGTGGTTCTCGCAAATCCACTCCGTTTGCAGCTCAGGTTGCAGCAGAGCGTTGCGCTGAAGCCGTAAAAGAATACGGCATCAAGAATCTGGAAGTTATGGTTAAGGGACCGGGTCCGGGTCGCGAATCTACTATTCGTGCTCTGAACGCCGCTGGTTTCCGCATCACTAATATTACTGATGTGACTCCGATCCCTCACAACGGTTGTCGTCCGCCGAAAAAACGTCGCGTATAACGCGGTCGTTTTCTAGGATTGTTGGAGAAAGAAAATGGCAAGATATTTGGGTCCTAAGCTCAAGCTGAGCCGTCGCGAGGGCACAGACCTGTTCCTGAAGTCTGGCGTTCGCGCGATCGATACCAAGTGTAAAATTGAACAAGCTCCTGGCCAGCACGGTGCGCGTAAACCGCGTCTGTCTGACTATGGTGTGCAGTTGCGTGAAAAGCAAAAAGTTCGCCGTATCTACGGTGTGCTGGAGCGTCAGTTCCGTAACTACTACAAAGAAGCAGCACGTCTGAAAGGCAACACCGGTGAAAACCTGTTGGCTCTGCTGGAAGGTCGTCTGGACAACGTTGTATACCGTATGGGCTTCGGCGCCACTCGTGCAGAAGCACGTCAGCTGGTTAGCCATAAAGCAATCATGGTAAACGGTCGTGTTGTTAACATCGCTTCTTATCAGGTTAGTCCGAATGACGTGGTTAGCATTCGTGAGAAAGCGAAAAAGCAGTCTCGCGTGAAAGCCGCTCTGGAGCTGGCTGAGCAGCGTGAAAAGCCAACCTGGCTGGAAGTTGATGCTGGCAAGATGGAAGGCACGTTCAAGCGTAAGCCGGAGCGTTCTGATCTGTCTGCGGACATTAACGAACACCTGATCGTCGAGCTTTACTCCAAGTAAAGCTTAGTACCAAAGAGAGGACACAATGCAGGGTTCTGTGACAGAGTTTCTAAAACCGCGCCTGGTAGATATCGAGCAAGTGAGTTCGACGCACGCCAAGGTGACCCTTGAGCCTTTAGAGCGTGGCTTCGGCCATACTCTGGGTAACGCACTGCGCCGTATTCTGCTCTCATCGATGCCGGGTTGCGCGGTGACTGAGGTTGAGATTGATGGTGTGCTTCACGAGTACAGCACCAAAGAAGGCGTTCAGGAAGATATCCTTGAAATCCTGCTCAACCTGAAAGGGCTGGCGGTGAGAGTTCAGGGTAAAGATGAAGTTATTCTTACTCTGAATAAATCTGGCATTGGCCCTGTGACCGCAGCCGATATCACCCACGACGGTGATGTCGAAATCGTCAAGCCGCAGCATGTGATCTGCCACCTGACCGATGAAAACGCATCTATTAGCATGCGTATCAAAGTTCAGCGCGGTCGTGGTTATGTGCCGGCGTCTGCCCGAATTCATTCGGAAGAAGATGAGCGCCCGATCGGCCGCCTGCTGGTTGATGCGTGCTACAGCCCTGTAGAGCGTATTGCCTACAATGTTGAAGCAGCACGTGTTGAGCAGCGTACCGACCTGGACAAGCTGGTCATCGAAATGGAAACCAACGGCACAATCGATCCTGAAGAGGCGATTCGTCGTGCGGCAACCATCCTGGCAGAACAACTGGAAGCTTTCGTTGATTTACGTGATGTACGTCAACCGGAAGTTAAAGAAGAGAAACCAGAATTCGATCCGATCCTGCTGCGCCCTGTTGACGATCTGGAATTGACTGTCCGCTCTGCTAACTGCCTTAAGGCAGAAGCTATCCACTATATCGGTGATCTGGTACAGCGTACCGAGGTTGAGTTGCTTAAAACGCCGAACCTGGGTAAAAAATCTCTTACTGAGATTAAAGACGTGCTGGCCTCACGTGGTCTGTCTCTGGGCATGCGCCTGGAAAACTGGCCGCCGGCAAGCATTGCTGACGAGTAACCGGATCACAGGTTAAGGTTTTACTGAGAAGGATAAGGTCATGCGCCATCGTAAGAGTGGTCGTCAACTGAACCGCAACAGCAGCCATCGCCAGGCCATGTTCCGTAACATGGCAGGTTCTCTGGTTCGTCATGAGATCATCAAGACGACTCTGCCGAAAGCGAAAGAGCTGCGTCGCGTAGTCGAGCCGCTGATTACACTTGCCAAGACTGATAGCGTTGCTAATCGTCGTCTGGCATTCGCCCGCACTCGTGATAACGAGATCGTGGCAAAACTGTTTAACGAGCTGGGCCCGCGTTTCGCGAGCCGTGCCGGTGGTTACACTCGTATTCTTAAGTGTGGCTTCCGTGCTGGTGACAATGCTCCGATGGCTTACATCGAGCTGGTTGATCGCGCCGAGCCTAAAGCAGAAGCTGCTGCAGAGTAATCTGTAGTAACGTAAAAAAACCCGCTTCGGCGGGTTTTTTTATTTCTCTCTTCCCCCCATACTCTTGGGGTATATGACTCTTTTTTGTTCATCCCCTGGAGACCAACAATGTGGTTGCTTGATCAGTGGGCAGAACGTCATATCCTTGATGCCCAAAAAAAAGGTGAATTTGACAATCTACCGGGTCGAGGCGAACCCCTTGCTCTGGATGATGATTCACACGTGCCTCCTGAATTGCGTGCAGGCTACCGCTTGCTGAAAAATGCAGGCTGCTTGCCGCCGGAGCTTGAATACCGTAGGGAAGCCCTTGCGTTAGCGGATCTGCTCGAAAGTATTCAGGACGATCATCCTCAATATCAGGAGTTGCGGCGTCGATTGACGCTACTTGAGTTCCGACTGCGCCAGGCGGGTCTGAGCACAGATTTCTTACACGGTAGATATGCAGAGAAACTGCTGCAAAAGTTAAGTGAGGAATAAAATGTACCGTATCGGTGAACTTGCAAAGCAGGCCGGGGTAACGCCGGATACTATCCGCTACTACGAAAAACAGCAAATGATGGATCATGAAGTGCGCACGGAAGGCGGCTTTCGCCTTTATACCGACAATGATTTGCAGCGTCTGAAATTTATTCGCCACGCCCGCCAGCTTGGCTTCACCCTTGAATCTATCCGTGAGCTACTGTCGATTCGCATCGATCCTGAGCATCACACCTGCCAGGAATCAAAAAGTATCGTCCAGTCACGGCTGAGTGAAGTAGAAGCGCGGATAGAAGAATTGCAGTCAATGCGTCGTTCGCTGCAAAAGTTAAACGATGCATGTTGCGGTACCGCTCACAGCAGCGTCTATTGTTCTATCCTGGAAGCGCTGGAGCAAGGGGCGACCAGCAAAGCCTGTTGATCTTATGCACAGAGAGGCTTACACTTCGGCCGTTTTAACCCACAATCTGGAGACGTTATGAGTCGCTATCAGCATACTAAAGGGCAGATTAACGATAATGCTATTGAAGCATTGTTACATGATCCATTGTTCAGGCAACGTGTTGAAAAAAATAAAAAAGGGAAGGGAAGCTATCTGCGAAAAAATAAACATGCAAAACGAGGCTTTCAGGAGGCCAGTGGCAAGCAAGTGAATCGCTTTCTTACCTCTGGCCTTCTGGTTTCTGCTTAAGGGCGAGAATTCTGTTCTTTTAACAGGTCGCGAATCTCGGTCAGTAACACTTCTTCTTTGCTTGGTGCCGATGGTGCTTTCGGTTCTTCTTCGTGTTTACGTTTTAGTTTATTGATTAGCTTAATCGCCATGAAAATGGCAAAAGCAACGATGATGAAATCGAAAATATTCTGAATAAACATCCCATATTGCATTACCACGGCTGGAGTATCGCCCTGTGCGGCACGCAATGTAAGCGCAAACTGTTTAAAATCAATCCCGCCGATTAATAAACCCAGTGGAGGCATAATGATATCGGCGACCAGCGAAGAGACTATCTTGCCAAAGGCTGCGCCGATGATCACACCTACAGCTAAATCAACGACGTTCCCGCGCATCGCGAATTCGCGGAACTCTTTTAAAATGCTCATATTCTTCTCCATGTGCTAACTGACAGAATAAGTCTAACAAACTAGCAGGCAATTTCCATTTTGGGAGAATAATAACCAGAACTTTCTATTTCCTTATAACTACAAGGGAAAAATAATGAGCGCAAATAATGGCGCTCATTATTATTACAAAAAGAAGGGGCTTGGCTGGAACAATCGTTCGACGTCGGTAATATATTTTTTATCGGTTAAAAACATTATTACGTGGTCGCCTTGCTCAATACGCAAATTATCATTCGCAATCATCACATCATTACCACGAACGACTGCGCCAATGATGGTGCCTGGCGGCAGTTTGATTTCGTCAATAACGCGCCCAACCACGCGGGAAGTTGTTTCATCTCCATGGGCAACGGCTTCGATTGCCTCTGCAACTCCACGGCGTAAAGAAGAAACACCAACGATATCCGCTTTTCGCACATGGCTGAGTAAAGCCGAAATCGTCGCCTGCTGCGGCGAAATAGCGATATCAATTACGCTGCCCTGCACCAGATCGACATACGCACGTCGCTGGATCAGCACCATGACCTTTTTCGCCCCCATGCGTTTAGCGAGCATCGCGGACATAATATTGGCTTCGTCATCATTGGTGACGGCAATAAACAGATCGACTTGATCGATATGCTCTTCTGCCAGAAGCTCCTGATCGGACGCATCACCATAAAATACGATGGTATTTTGTAACTTCTCCGCCAGCTCGGCTGCGCGTTGCTGATCGCGCTCGATAAGCTTCACGCTATAATCTTTTTCCAGCTGCCGGGCGAGGCCCGCGCCGATATTCCCGCCGCCCACTAACATAATGCGTTTATAAGGCTTTTCCAGCCGCTGCAACTCACTCATCACCGCACGGATGTGCTGCGATGCGGCAATAAAGAATACCTCGTCACCCGCCTCAACAATGGTTGAACCTTGCGGGCGAATCGGACGATCCTGGCGGAAAATTGCCGCTACGCGCGTATCGATGTGGGGCATATGTTCGCGCATCGTTGACAGTGCATTTCCGACCAGCGGGCCGCCATAGTAGGCTTTCACCACTGCGAGACTCACTTTGCCTTCAGCAAAATTTACAACCTGCAGCGCGCCAGGATACTCAATTAAACGATAAATGCTGTCGATAACCAGCTGCTCGGGCGCGATCAGGTGATCGATCGGCACAGCCTCGGAGTGAAACAGCTTATCCGCATCGCGCACATAATCGGGCGAGCGGATACGGGCGATACGGTTTGGCGTATTGAACAATGAATAGGCGACCTGGCAGGCAACCATATTCGTTTCATCTGAACTGGTGACCGCAACCAGCATATCCGCATCATCAGCGCCAGCTTCGCGCAGCACACGCGGATGCGAGCCGTGCCCCTGCACGACACGCAAATCAAATTTATCCTGCAGGGTACGCAGACGGTCGCCGTTGGTATCGACAACGGTAATATCGTTATTCTCACCGACCAGGTTTTCTGCCAGCGTACCGCCGACCTGCCCCGCACCCAGAATAATTATCTTCATCTGCTGTGACCCGCTGTATCCATCACTGTTTGATTATCTTAGCGTAAAAGAAGCCGTCGCCTGCTTCCGCGTCCGGTAAATTCTGCTTACCCGGCTGTTGAGGCGTGCCGGTCTCGCTAAGCTGCGCGTCTGGGGTACGCTTGAGGAAAGCGGCAACTTGCTGGCTATTCTCTTCCGGCAGGATGGAGCAGGTGGCATAAACCAGCGTTCCACCTGATTTCAAATGTGGCCAGATAGCGTCCAGAATTTCCGATTGTAATTGTGCCAGCTCCGGGATATCACGATCGCGGCGCAGCCATTTTATATCCGGATGACGTCGAATGACGCCCGTTGCGGAGCAGGGAGCATCTAACAAGATGCGATCGAATTTTTCCTCACCGCACCACTGTGCAGGGAAACGCCCGTCCCCCTGCTTGACCTCCGCCTTCATGCCTAACCGCTTCAGGTTGTCATAAACCCGCGACAAGCGCTGCTCATCGATATCCACTGCCAGCACGCTGGCCTGCGGCGCAGCTTCGAGGATATGCGTAGTCTTGCCGCCAGGCGCTGCGCAGAGATCCAGTATGCGCTCACCATTTTTCGGCGCCAGAAAGGCTACACAACCCTGGGCGGATGCATCCTGCACCGTGACCCAACCTTCAGCAAAACCGGGCAGAGCCGTCACCGGTGCTGGCACCGCGAGGCGCACGGCATCCGGATACGCCGGGTGAGTAAACCCCTGCAAGCCGCTTTCTTCCAGCAACGCCAGCCAGCTATCGCGGGTGTGATGCTGGCGATTGACGCGCAGCCACATCGGTGGCCGTTGGTTACTTGCTTCTACAATTTGCTGCCATTGCTGTGGCCACGCTTTCTGCAAACGCGCTAATAGCCAGGCAGGAAGTAAGTAGCGGTTTTCACTATTCGCAAACTCAGCCATTAACACTTCTTGCTGGCGCTGAAACTGGCGCAGCACGCCATTGATCAAACCTTTAAGCTGCGGTCGCTTAATCGCCACCGCGCCTTCAACCGTTTCAGCCAGCGCAGCATGGGGCGGGATGCGCGTATGCAACAGTTGGTAGAGGCCCACCATTATCAAATAGTGCACCGTGCGCTGCTTGCCGGTCATCGGGCGCGACATCAGTTTATTGATTAGCCAGTCGAGCTGCGGAAGCACGCGCAGCACGCCGAAGCACAGCTCCTGGAGCAGCGCTTTGTCCTTATCGGAAACTTTTTGCTGTAACGGCGGGAGAATATTGCTGAGCGATTGCCCTTGTTCCACGACTTGCTCAACGGCCTGCGCCGCCATACTTCGTAAGTTGAATTGTTTTTTCATAACCACAAAAATAAAAATGCCCGGCAAACCGGGCTAAATATCAGTCTCAGGCCAGGCGGTTGCCAGGTACGAACCATTCCCGCCGTGAATTCAGTAAATCTTGCGCACTCATGGCTTTTTTGCCCGCGGGCTGCAGCGACTCGAGGTTTAATATGCCGTCAGCGGTTGCCACCTGAATGCCGGTTTTCGAGGCGTCGACAATGGTACCAGGTTCAGCCGACGTAGCCGATGGTATGACAGACGCTTGCCAAACTTTTACCGGCTGCTCGTCTATCAGTAGCCAGCTCATTGGCCAGGGATTGAAGGCACGAATGCAGCGCTCCAGTTGCGCTGCGCTCAAAGACCAGTCAATACGTGCTTCTTCTTTACTTAGCTTCTCGGCATACGTCACCAGCGCCTCATCCTGAACCTGCGGTTGGATGCGACCTTGCGCCAGCTGTTGCAGCGTCTCCAGCAGCCCCTGAGGACCAAGCTGCGCCAGCTTATCGTAAAGCGTAGCGCTGGTATCCTGCGGGGTTATCGGGCAGGCGAGTTTATAGAGCATATCCCCGGTATCCAGGCCGACATCCATCTGCATGATGGTGACGCCGGTTTCGGTATCTCCTGCCCATAATGAACGCTGGATGGGCGCCGCTCCGCGCCAGCGCGGGAGAAGCGAACCATGGACATTGATACAACCAAGGCGCGGCATGTCCAGCACCGCTTTTGGCAAAATCAACCCGTAAGCCACCACGACCATCACGTCGGCATTCAGAGATGCAACGAGCTGCTGATTTTCCGCCGCACGCAGCGTTGCTGGCTGGAATACCGGCAGGCCTTTTTCTTCTGCCAGCACTTTAACCGGGCTGGGCATCAGTTTTTTACCGCGACCGGCGGGACGGTCGGGCTGGGTGAAAACGCCGACAATCTGATGTTCAGAAGACAACAGCGCGTCAAGATGACGCGCTGCAAAGTCAGGAGTTCCGGCGAAAATAATACGTAAAGAATCTGACACGTTTATCCCTTGCGGCCCGCCTTATGCACGGCCGTTCATACGATCCAGTTTTTCAACTTTTTGGCGAATACGCTGACGTTTCATCGGCGACAGATAATCAATAAACAGCTTACCAACCAGATGATCCATTTCATGCTGGATACAAATTGCCAGCAGACCGTCAGCTTCCAGTTCGAATGATTCACCATTACGATCCAGCGCGCGAATTTTTACTTTCTCTGCACGCGGCACCAGTGCACGCTGCTCAGGGATAGACAGGCACCCTTCTTCAATACCCGTTTCACCGCTTTTTTCCAGCAGTTCAGGATTGATCAGCACCAGTTGCTCGTCACGGTTTTCGGACACATCAATCACAATAATGCGCTGATGGATATCAACCTGTGTTGCTGCAAGACCAATACCTTCTTCTGCGTACATGGTTTCAAACATATCATCAACGATACGCTGAATGTCCGCATTAACTTCTTTCACCGGATCGGCAACTTTGCGAAGTCGCTCGTCCGGAATATGTAACACATGCAAAACTGCCATAGATATCCAGAGTCGTGTTCAGGAGTTGAAAAGAATCTTCTCTCTATTCTAGACAAATCCCCCTGCGATTGACAGCATCAGTGACCAATCGCAATGATTGCCCGCGCGGCTTGTGGCAAGGGGGAAGGGATGACATCCACGGAGATTTGGCTGCGCCTGTTGCAGGTTGGGGATCTGTGCGGCGAGCGCTGGGTAAATGCCGCGCAATGGTTACGGCAAAATCAGAACACTACGCCTGATGAGCTCCAACGATATGGTCTGAGTGCGGCCCAGGTCAGGCGTTTTTTTTCTCTGACGGAAAAAGAGCTGGAGCAGAGCATGGCGTGGCTTGCGCAGCCACAGCAGCATCTCATCACCGCCAGTGATGATACTTATCCTCAGCAGCTGCGTGCGATTGTTGATTACCCCGGCGCCCTCTTTATAAAAGGCGATCCGGCAGTGCTAAATACACCGCAACTGGCGATCGTCGGTAGCCGGGCGCACTCATGGTACGGTGAGCGCTGGGGGAGGGTTTTCTGTGAAGCGCTGGCTCAGAGCGGTTTGACCATTACCAGTGGGCTGGCGCTTGGTATCGATAGCATCGCGCATCGCAGTGCTATTAGTGCAAATGGAAAGAGCATTGGCGTATTAGGGAACGGTTTATTTAGCCTTCATCCACGCAGGAATGCTTCGCTTGCCGCTCAACTGCTTGAGAGTGGCGGCGCGCTGGTTTCCGAGTTTCCCTTAAAGGCCATGCCCTTGCCGGGTAATTTCCCCCGGCGCAATCGCATCATCAGCGGGTTAAGTAGCGGGGTACTGGTTGTGGAAGCCGCGCTGCGAAGCGGTTCGCTGGTGACAGCGCGACTGGCGCTGGAGCAAGGCCGGGAAGTGTTTGCAATGCCAGGGCCAATAGGCAATCCCGGAAGCGAAGGTCCGCACTGGTTAATCAAACAGGGGGCGACACCTGTGACCTCAGCCCGGGAGATCCTTGAGAATTTGCAATATGGGCTGAAATGGCTTCATGAAACACCCGAAAATGCAATTTATTCGACAGAACAGGAACCGCTGGCATTGCCATTTCCGGAGCTCCTGGCTAACGTAGGAGATGAGGTAACACCTGTTGACGTCGTCGCTGAACGTGCCGGCCAACCTGTGCCAGTGGTGGCAGCCCAACTGCTCGAGCTGGAGTTAGCAGGGTGGATCGCAGCTGTACCCGGCGGCTATGTCCGATTGAGGAGGGCATGCCATGTTCGACGTACTAATGTACTTGTTTGAGACTTACATCCATAACGAAGCAGAAATGCGTGTGGATCAGGACAAACTGGAACGGGATCTTACCGACGCCGGCTTTGATCGTGAAGATATCTACAATGCGCTCTTATGGCTGGAAAAGCTGGCTGATTATCAGGATGGCCTCGCCGAACCGATGCAGCTTGCTTCCGATCCGCTCTCATTGCGCATTTATACTGCCGAAGAGTGCGAAAGGCTGGACGCCACTTGCCGGGGATTCTTGTTATTCCTTGAGCAGATTCAGGTGCTAAACCTCGAAACGCGGGAAATGGTGATTGAACGCGTGCTGGCGCTGGATACAGCAGAGTTCGAACTGGAGGATCTGAAATGGATCATCCTGATGGTTCTTTTCAATATTCCAGGGTGCGAAAACGCTTACCAGCAAATGGAAGAATTACTCTTTGAAGTGAATGAAGGTATGCTGCACTAATCATTTTGCAGCAGCATGAGTTGTTATGGCTAAATCAGCACTGTTTTCGGTGCGTAACAATGAGCCCTGCCCCCAATGCGGGGCTGAGCTTGTTATTCGATCCGGGAAACACGGCCCGTTTCTTGGGTGCTCGCACTATCCGGAATGTGATTATGTTCGCCCCCTGAAAAGCCAGGCGGATGGGCATATTGTGAAGGTTCTGGATGGTCAGTTATGTCCCCGCTGTGGCGCGGAGTTAGTGCTGCGCCAGGGCCGTTTTGGTATGTTTATTGGTTGCAGCCAATACCCGGAATGCGAGCATACTGAACTTATCGATAAACCAGATGAAACCGCGATTGCTTGTCCGCAATGTCAGGCAGGGCATCTGGTGCAGCGCCGCTCCCGCTATGGCAAAACGTTCTATTCCTGCGATCGCTACCCTGATTGCCAGTTCGTTATCAATTTCAAACCGGTGGCGGGTGAATGCCCGGTGTGCCACTACCCGCTACTTATCGAGAAGAAAACGGCGCAGGGCGTCAAACGCTTTTGCGCCAGTAAACAATGTGGACAGCCGGTAACGGCGGAACAAAATAGTGAAGAATAACCTGCCAACAGGCGCCATTGCTGACGCAGTGGACGTGCTGAAAAAAGAATGCGTCATCGCTTATCCAACAGAAGCTGTCTTCGGCGTCGGGTGCGATCCCGACAGCGAAACTGCTGTGTATCGTCTGCTTGAATTAAAGCAGCGTCCCGTCGATAAAGGTCTGATACTTATTGCTGCTAGTTATGAACAGTTAAAACCTTATATTGATGACAGTATGCTGACCGAAGCGCAGCGTAACGCCATCTTCGCTTGCTGGCCGGGGCCGGTGACCTTTGTTTTCCCGGCAAAGCCAACCACACCCCGCTGGCTGACCGGTCGCTTCGATTCGCTGGCCGTGCGTGTCACCAATCATCCGCTGGTGATTGCGCTGTGCGAAACCTACGGTAAACCATTGGTTTCGACGAGTGCGAATTTATCCGGCCTGCCTCCATGCAGAACGGCACAAGAAGTTTGTCATCAGTTTGGCGCCGACTTCCCGGTTATTGATGCGCCAACCGGCGGGCGGCAAAATCCTTCTGAAATCCGTGATGCCCTGACCGGCGAACTGTTTCGCCAGGGATAATTGTATGGAATCCTTCGCAGTTTTCGGCAATCCTATCGCGCATAGCAAGTCGCCTTTTATCCATCAGCAATTCTCTAAACAGCTACATATTGATCACCCCTATGGCCGCGTGCTTGCCCCGGTGGATGACTTTGTCAATTCGCTAAATGCATTCTTTGCCGCAGGGGGGAAAGGTGCCAACATCACCGTACCTTTTAAAGAAGAAGCGTTTGCTCGCGCAGACGCGTTGACTGAGCGTGCCGCGCTTGCCGGAGCGGTAAATACCCTTAAGCGACTGGAAGATGGCCGACTGCTGGGCGATAACACCGATGGCATCGGTCTGCTCAGTGATTTGCAAAGGCTGGCGTTTATTCGCCCGGGGTCGCGTATCTTGCTGGTGGGCGCTGGTGGCGCCGCACGTGGCGTGTTGTTGCCGTTGCTGTCGCTGGATTGTGCCGTAACGATCACGAATCGTACCCATGCGCGGGCGCAGGAGCTGGCCGAGCTTTTTGCCCATACAGGGAGCGTGAACGCGCTTGCGATGGACGCGCTTTCAGCACAGGAGTTTGACCTGATCATCAATGCGACCTCAAGCGGCATCTCAGGTGGTATTCCGGCATTGCCAGAGTCGGTTATTCATTCACAGCTTTATTGTTATGACATGTTCTATCAAAAGGGAAAGACGCCTTTTCTGGCATGGTGTGAAAGCCTGGGGGCAAAGCACGTTGCTGATGGTCTGGGGATGCTGGTGGGGCAAGCGGCACATGCCGTGTTGCTGTGGCACGGGGTGATGCCGGATATAGAACCTGTTCTTAAGATGCTTAAGCAGGAGCTGGAAAAGTGAATCAGGCGATACAGTTTCCGGATCGCGAAGAGTGGAGCGCGTCGATGCAGGCCGTTTGTTTCCCGGCGCTGGTCAATGGCATGCAGCTCATCTGCGCGATTAAGGGCGAGGTATTAGCACAACGCTTTGCGGCCCAATCGCCAGAAGCATTTCTGGCGACATTTCGGGAAAACCGTTGGGATCTGGAAGAAGAAGCTGAAGAGATTATTCGTCAACAGGGCGAAGATGATCAGGGTATCGTCTGGTTATCCTGAGCTAAGTACTCATCTTTCCATTTGACATAATTATTTGCTGAATACTTCAGACCTGCAATTTCTGCTTCTGTCAGGGGGCGGATTTGCTTCACCGGACTTCCCAGATAAAGGTAGCCGCTCTCAAGGCGTTTATGTTGAGGGACCAGGCTACCCGCGCCAATCATCACATCATCTTCGACAATCGCGCCGTCGAGCAAAATCGATCCCATTCCAACCAATACCCGGTTACCAATAGTGCAACCATGCAGCATTACCTTGTGCCCGACCGTCACATCTTCACCAATAATCAGGGGATTGCCCTCAGGATTATAAGAAGATTTATGAGTAACATGCAGAACGCTGCCGTCCTGAATATTACTGCGGGCGCCAATCTCTACATAATTCACATCACCACGAATCACAACCAGCGGCCAGATGCCAACATCTTCAGCTATTCTGACATCACCTACCACGACACTCGTGGCATCAACCATTACACGCTGCCCAACATCAGGAAAGAAATCCTTATAAGGACGTAACACGGTAGACATATGTACCTCATCGAAAACGGGCTGAATTAAGACTTTGATCGCAAGAATAGCCTTCTGCAACCCTTTTACCCTTCATTATTTGAGCAGATCGTACGCGATCGCAGCGAAAAGCGTGAAAAATCAGCAGTCAGAAAAAAAGATCGCAAAAAGACTTGTGCTAAAAATTGGGATCCCTATAATGCGCCTCCGTTGACACGACAACGTGAATCACTTCACCAGATAGTCGGCGCAACGAAAGAGAAAAAATCCTGATGTTAAGGGTTGACTCTGAAAGAGGAACGCGTAATATACGCCACCTCGCGACAGAGCGCTAAAGCGCGTCGCAACTGCTCTTTAACAATTTATCAGACAATCTGTGTGGGCACTC
>NZ_JBQPOM010000052.1:0-28154 GCF_052220145.1 Vagococcus sp. WN89Y
ATGGATATCCGCTCCAGTCAACAGCGAGGACACACAGGGATAGCTGACTTGTCAGCATGGTAATAATATTTCTGAAAATCAGCGGGATATCGCGATGAAGAGCGTCATTACCGAGCAGGCGATCAACACGCTTGATTTTATTTTTAACCTGAGCAGAGCCGGGTAAATAACGACCGATGCTGGTCAGTGTCAGTGATGCGCCATTGATTAAGGCAACAGTGGCATCCAGCAGGGCATTTTGTCGGTATTTGTGAAACGGAGATAAAGCATCGCGGAAAAATTTCTGACATGCTCGGTAAGCAGGCATAGAGGTGATCTCCCTGAATTGGTCGCACAATCAGTAGATCACAAAACTCTATGCCTGTCTTTTTTTACCCGCTCATTACTGCGGATCCCTCAGCGCCGCAGCGGGGTCTGGTTAAGATAAAAATTACCCTTTTGCCCGACGGGCAATGATTTCATCGGCCACATTACGCGGGGCTTCTGCGTAATGATGAAACTCCATACTGTACGTCGCGCGCCCCTGCGACATCGAACGCAGCGTGGTGGAGTATCCAAACATTTCCGCCAGCGGCACATCGGCGCGAATAACCTGGCTACCAATGCGCTCTTCCATACCCTGCACCATACCGCGCCGCGACGAGAGATCGCCCATAATATTACCGGCGTACTCTTCCGGGGTTTCGACTTCCACATGCATCACCGGCTCTAAAATCACCGGGTCTGCTTTACGCGCCCCCTCTTTGAAGCCAAAAATAGCCGCCATGCGGAAAGCCATTTCCGATGAGTCCACATCATGATAAGAACCAAACGTTAGCGTCGCTTTCACATCAACTACCGGGTAACCCGCCAGCACGCCGCTGTTCATTGCTTCGCGAATGCCTTTTTCCACCGAAGGAATATACTCACGCGGGACCACGCCGCCTTTGGTCGCATCTTCAAAGATAAAACCTGTGCCCAGCTCTTGCGGTGTAAGGGTCAGCACCACATGACCGTACTGCCCTTTACCACCGGACTGGCGCACAAACTTCCCTTCAATATCACTGACGGTTTTACGCAGCGTTTCTCGGTAGGTGACCTGTGGTCGGCCGATATTCGCCTCCACGCCGAACTCACGTTTCATACGATCGACGATAATTTCCAGGTGCAGTTCACCCATCCCGGAAATGATCGTCTGCCCGGACTCCTCGTCAGTATGCAGACGAAACGAGGGATCTTCAGACGCCAGCCGTTGTAAAGCGATGCCCATTTTTTCCTGATCCGCTTTGGTTTTTGGCTCGATCGCCAGCGAAATCACCGGCTCCGGGAACTCCATCCGCTCAAGCGTAATTACTGCATCCGGGCTGCTTAACGTATCGCCCGTGGTGACATCCTTCAGCCCCACGCAGGCCGCGATATCGCCCGCCCGCAGCTCGTCCACATCGTGACGATCGTTGGCATGCATCTGGACAATACGCCCGATACGCTCTTTTTTGCCTTTCACCGGGTTATAAACCGCGTCACCTTTTTTCAGCACGCCGGAATAGACGCGGATAAAGGTAAGCTGGCCCACATACGGGTCGGTCATCAACTTGAACGCCAGCGCCGAGAACGGTTCGTCGTCGTTTGCATGACGCTCTGCCGGTTGCCCTTTTTCATCAATACCCTGAATCGCCGGAATATCCAGCGGCGAAGGCATCAGTTCGACCACCGCATCCAGCATGCGCTGCACGCCTTTATTTTTAAAAGCGCTGCCGCACAGCATCGGCTGGATTTCTCCGGCAATCGTGCGCGCACGCAGCCCGGCGATGATTTCGGCTTCGTCAAGCGAACCGGTTTCCAGGTATTTATCCATCAGCGCATCGTTGGCTTCCGCTGCGGCAGAAACCATTTTTTCGCGCCACTCCAGCGCTGTGGACTGGAGGTCGTCCGGCACCGGCCCATAGGTAAATGCCATGCCTTGCGTGCTGTCATCCCAGAGGATTTCGCGCATTTTTATCAGATCAACCACACCCGTGAAGTGCTCTTCTGCGCCAATCGGGATAACAATCGGCACCGGATTCGCTTTCAGGCGGTCAATCATCATCTGCACCACGCGGAAAAAATCCGCACCCGGACGGTCCATTTTGTTGACGAAAGCCAGGCGCGGTACGTGATATTTATTCGCCTGACGCCACACGGTTTCCGATTGTGGCTGCACGCCGCCAACCGAGTCATAGACCATCACCGCGCCATCCAGTACGCGCATGGAACGCTCCACCTCAATGGTGAAATCCACATGCCCTGGGGTATCGATAATGTTGATACGGTGCGGCGCAAAACCTCTGTCCATACCCGGCCAGAAACAACTTACCGCTGCGGAGGTAATGGTTATTCCGCGCTCCTGCTCCTGCGCCATCCAGTCGGTGGTTGCCGCGCCATCGTGTACTTCACCCAGTTTGTGGCTCATTCCGGTGTAAAACAGGATGCGCTCAGTGGTGGTGGTTTTACCGGCATCGATATGCGCGGAGATACCGATGTTGCGATAACGTTCGAGGGGGATGGGTCGGGGCATAATGCGTCCTTAGTCATTTGACTGTCAGTGCGCGGCCAGGATTAGCCGCTGTTGAGTTAACGGCCTCAATGATAGTACAACTGTACGAGTATATTCGAACTATTTTCGCTATGATTACGATTGGTCGCTTTAAGAAAACAGTTTACGTATAGTACCGGCTGGCTGTCGCTACGGGCCGCCAGTTACCGCCGATACAGGAGTATTATGATCGCGAACCACCCTGAACGTGAGCAATTTCGCCTCGAAAATGTCTTATTTGCACTTGGTAATCCTTTGCGCCTGGCGATAATCGACACGCTGGCTGACGGTAAGGAATTGAGTTGTAACGCCCTGCGACCGCAGGATGTCGCAAAATCCACCATGACGCATCACTGGCGCGTCCTGCGCGATAGCGGCGTTATCTGGCAGCGTCCCCAGGGGCGGGAAAATATGATTTCGCTACGCAGAGAAGATTTGGATAGCCGTTTTCCCGGCTTGCTGGATACGCTGCTTCAGGTCATGCACAGGCAGTAACGGCTCTCAGCCGCCGCCGGTCCACAGCACATCGTCCTCAACAAGAGACGCCAGCTCGCCAGAGACGCACAAGTAGCCTGCCAGCGAAAAGCAGTATGTCTCGGCAAGCGACGTCGGCGAATGCGCGGCGCTGTTGAGATGCTCTACCGCAAAATCACCGCCTGCGATAAACGCATCCAGCACAAATTGCGAGCAAAAGGTGCGCTTGCTTTTGCGTGGCGGCCGCGCTTTCAAAGGCGAGTAGCGCCAATGCATTTTGCACAGCTCATAAAACTCAAGCCAGGGAGATAACAGCGCGCCGGGCAGTGAATACGGCGTCCGGGCCTGGATATGCTTTTCACAAAAGCGCAGCACATCATTTTGCAACGTGGGGTTTCGCGAAATGCCCGGACTGCGCGTCACGGCAACGTAAGCATAACGCCGGGTAAACTCCGCCAGCGTGCAGGCCTGCACGCCTTTTGTCGTGGCTTCTGCAACCAGACCATCACCCAGATAAATCGCTGCGTGGACATAGTGACCGGACGATCCGTAGGCTATCATGCGCCAGGAAAAAGAGCGCTTATCCCCCCGGCAAAAGAGCACATCGGCCGCCTGAAGCGTTGATGCGTTCAGCAGCTGCGGCGGCAGGTCATCAAGCTTAATGCCCCGGTAGCGTTTATCGGCCAGCCGTTTCATGGTATCCAGCGGGCGCAAAAAATACGCCAGTCTTGATTTTTTCACGCGTGCTCCCGCATACGCTCAGGTTTAACGGCTCTGCGGCAGCACAATATTACTCTGCGCCAGCGTGCCCATTTGTTGCCAGATAGCGCAGGCGGCATCCACCAGCTGCATCCCCAGCGCCGCCCCGCTCCCCTCGCCTAAACGCATCCCCATATTCAGATACGGCTCCAGCTCCAGGTGCGTGAGCGCAATACGCGCGCCTTTTTCCGCAGAAAGATGGGAAGGAATGAGATAGGGTTTGACCGCTGGGGCGATGCGGCAAGCCGCCAGCGCCGACGCGTAAGACAAAAAGCCATCCAGCACCACCGGTAGCCCGCAGGACGCAGCGCCAAGCATGATGCCTGTCATACCCAGCAAATCATAGCCGCCCACTTTCGCCAGCACCTCCAGCCCGTCGGCCGCGTTGGGCTGGTTTCGCGCAATCGCGGTGCGTACCACCTGCGCTTTGTGCCCCAGCAGCGATTCCGGCAGATTCGCGCCGAGTCCCACGACCGCTTCCGGCGCTTCGCCGGTCAGCACGCTAACAATCGCCGCCGCCGGTGTGGTATTCGCCATTCCCAGCTCGCCAACGCCAAAGAGCGTGACCCCTTGCTCTGCCAGCGCACGCGCATAATCAATGGTTTTTTGCAGTAATACCTGCGCATCGTCCATGCTCATCGCCGGGCCACGGGCGATGTTTTCACTGCCGCGGGCGAGTTTCATATTCACCAGCCCTGCGACAGGCTCTGCATCAATACCGACATCCAGCACGTGCACGCGCGCGCCAGCCTGCGCTGCCAGAACACAGACGCCGGTATTCCCCCGCAGCATATTCCCCGCCTGAATGGCCGTGACTTCTCGCGGCGAAACCGCCACACCTTCGTGCCAGACCCCGTGATCGGCACAGAGCACAATCAGCGCTTTTTCACCGACCTGCGGTGTCCCGTTAAGACCAGGCATTCCCGCCAGCTGTACCGCCAGCGACTCCAGGCGCCCGAGGCTGCCGACAGGTTTTATCAAACCATCAAGATGGTGTTGCGCCCGCGCCATCGCCGCCGCATCAGGTGCGGGGATGGCTGCCAGTTGTGCTGCTAATGTCTGCATTGTGTTTCTCTTTATAACAGCGCCAGAAGAAAGAAAACTTCGCCCAGTTCAATTGCCGCGCCCAGCGTGTCGCCTGTTTGCCCGCCGAGGGTGCGTTTGAGCAGCTGACCGAGCACAAAGACGCACGCAACCGTTACCAGCAGCGCGATAAACCCGGCCATACCCAGCAAGCCGGTTGCCGCCAGTAAGCTTATCAGTAGCGTGACCAGCGTATCTCTCCCGGACACTTTACCGATAAACAGGTTGCCCAGCCCCTCGTCGCGCGCATAGCGGTGCCTGAACATCAGCAGCACCGAACAGCCGCGCCCGGCAGCACAGGCCGCCGCCAGAGATGCAATCATCGGCGCGCCCCGCAACTGGAGTTCACTGAGCACAAGGATCTTCGCGGCCAGCACAAATACCAGCGCCAGGCCGCCGTGGGTTCCCAGGCGACTGTCACGCATAATCTCCAGCATCCGCTCACGACGCCGGGCGGAGAAGATGCCATCACAGGTATCGGCCAGGCCATCGAGGTGGAAACCGCCGGTGAGTAATGCCAGCGCCAGCACGGCAAAGAGCGCCGCCAGCGGCGTGCCGCACCAGGGCAACAACAGAACAAACACCCCGCCGCTCAACGCGCCGAGCAGCACGCCAACCAGCGGAAAGGTCACAATACCGCGGACATAATCCGCCGCATCCAGCCCGTGCATCCAGCGCTCCGGCACAGGAATACGGCTAATAAAAGAGAGCGTTGCGAGAAACAGTGCGATCATTTGATTTTGACTCCAATCCCTGACACCACCAGCCAGACGCTATCCGCCGCCTGTGCCAGCTGTTGATTCACCCGCCCGGCAATATCACGAAAGTGCCGGGCCAGGCGGTTTTCCGGCACAATCCCCATACCTGTTTCATTCGTCACCAGCACCACCGGCGCAGGGCACGCGGCACACGCGGCCAGTAGCTTATCCACCTCCTGCTGCACCTGCGCTTCCAGTTGGGCATAATCCCAGTGCTCAGGCTCCTGTCCTTCGCCCCAGGCGAACAGCCAGTTGGTGACAAGCGTGGTGATACATTCAAGCAACACCGCTTCCTCAGGGTCATTATTCGCGGTGATGATTTCATCCAGCCCCTGCCAGCGCTCCTCGGTGCGCCAGTGCGCCGGGCGATGCGCGCGGTGGTGCGAAATACGCGCCGCCATCTCGTCATCCAGAACCTGCGAGGTCGCGATATAAAGCACGCGCTTTGCGTCCGTGAGCAGGGTTTCGGCATGGCGGCTTTTACCGCTGCGCGCGCCGCCGGTGACGAGGGTTAACATACTGGCTCCTGATGTTGCTGCATAATTTGATAGATACGCTCTATATCCAGATGCTGGCGCATGGCGTCGGCAAGCAGATCAAACTGCTGTGCTTTATAGCGGGCATAATTCAGCGCGCTATCCAGCGCCGGTAAGCCTTTGCGCTGGCGCAAACTGTTAATCAGCGCACGGGTAAACTCATCATTATCAAATAACCCATGCAAATAGGTGCCGAACACCAGACCATCATCACTGATAGCGCCTTCCGCTACCCGGCCCCCGGCCTTGTGTAACCACAGCGGCGGCGCGGCGTCCCCCTGCAATGTGGTTTCACCCATATGGATTTCGTAACCGTGCAAGGTAAGCCCGCCGCAGGCCGCCAGCCAGCCGGGCAGCGTATCCGCAAAGCTCGCCGTCACCTGCGTGGTGGTTTTGGTGTGAGCAAAACGAGTTTGCGTATCAAGCAGACCAAGCCCCGGCAACTGCCCCAGCCCGGATTCTACTTCGTCGATTAGCGTCTCGCCGAGCATCTGATAACCGCCGCAGATACCAAATACCGGCACGCCCGCGCGATGCGCTTTCAGCACCGCGTTTGCCAGACCGCTTTCGCGCAGCCAGCACAAATCCGCGAGCGTGTTTTTACTCCCCGGCAGGATTAGCAAGTCGGCGCCCTCTAATTGCGCCACGCTACGCACATAGCGCACGTGCACATCAGGTTGTGCGGCAAGCGCGTTAAAATCGGTAAAATTTGCAATATGTGGGAGCTGCACCACGGCGATGGTTATCTCCCGCTCGCCGGTACGCAGAGGGTGAACGCGCTGCAACGCGACGCCGTCTTCCTCTTCCAGATCCACCTCCAGCCACGGCATCACACCCACCACCGGCACGCCGGTTAGCGCTTCAATCTGCCGGATACCGGGGGTCAGCAGCGCCACGTCGCCGCGAAACTTATTGATTATCACGCCTTTCACCCGCCAGCGTTCGTGTGCCTGCAATAGCGCCAGCGTGCCGTAGATAGCGGCAAACACGCCGCCGCGATCGATATCCGCAACCAGCAGCACCGGGCAGGTAGCCATTTCCGCCATGCCCATATTGACGATATCCCTGTCCCGCAGGTTAATTTCCGCCGGGCTGCCCGCACCTTCGAGCACCAGCACGTCATACTCCTGCGCCAGACTTTGCCAGGCCTGGCGTACGTGCTCGCGCAGGCGCGGTTTGTAGTCGTGATAATGCACGGCGTCCATATCCGTTGCCACTTTGCCCATCAGCACCACCTGCGCTTTGCGATCGCTGGTGGGTTTAAGCAGTATCGGGTTCATCCGCACATCTGGCGTAATACCTGCCGCTTGCGCCTGAAAAATCTGCGCACGCCCCATCTCGTGACCCGCTGGCGTGATGCCGGAATTGAGCGCCATATTCTGTGATTTAAAGGGCGCGACGCGTAAACCATCCTGGTGAAAAATACGGCACAGCCCGGCAACCAGCACACTTTTGCCCACGTCTGAGGCGGTCCCCTGCAGCATAATCGCCTGCGTCATTACGCCTCCTTAACCGGCAGCGCCCGCATTCGGGCAAAAAATTCGTCTTCGCTTTTACACAGCGGCCACCCCAGCTCGCTGTGCAGTTTCATCAGCCACGGCTGCGCAAGCCCGGCCTCATCGAGTAACGCTTTGTGGGCGAATACCGCGGTCAGCTCGCCACTGCTCAGCACTTCACCGTGGCGCAGCACATGCACCACGTCACAGACTTCATATATTAAATCAATGTCATGGCTGGATATCACCACATGATTACCCTGGGCGACAATGCGTGCAATCAGTTTTATCATTTGCGCCCGCCCGCCAGGATCAAGACCTGCGGTAGGCTCATCGAGCAGCAGGTATTGCGCCTGCATCACCAGAGCACCTGCGAGCGCAACGCGTTTTTTCTGCCCGTGGCTGAGGCACTGAATCGGTTGATGGCGAAAGGCCTGCGCATCGACGAGCGTTAGCGCATCATCAACGCGCCGCGCGATTTCTGCCTCTGCCACACCGAGATTGCGCAGGCTAAAAGCGATATCACTGTCGATATCGGTATAAAAAATTTGCTGATCGGGGTCCTGAAATACTGTGGCAACCTGCTGGCGTAGCGCCAGCAAACCGCGCTTGCTGTAGTCCAGCGCTTTTCCCTGCCATAACACCGCGCCCTGCTGCGGGCGCAGTATCCCGCTGAGATGCATAAACAGGGTCGATTTGCCGCAGCCGTTAGCCCCCACCAGCCCGGTAACCGGCTGGCGGGAAAAATCCAGCGTCACCGCTTTCAGCACCGGCGTTTGCTGGTAACTGAACCACAGCCCCTCGGTGGCGAGCATCCCCTCTCCTTACAGGTGAAAATCACCCTGGTACAATTTAATATCAAGCGTGACAGCCATCGCTTTATAGCGCAGCAGCACGCGGGTAAATAACAGCCCAACCAGCATAGAGAGCGAGCGGTAACTTAGCGGCAGGCTGCGATAGCCAAACCGCAACGTCTGCGCCCGGTGAATGGCTGCCGCCTCATCGAGCAGAATAAAGATAAAACGCCAGGTCAGCAGGATCTGCTCCGTCAGCAGGCGCGGGACGCGCCCGCGTTTAAGCAGGATGATAAGCTGCACAAAAGGCAGGTTAAGCATCAGCCAGAGGGTCGCGGCAAGCGACGCGAGACTGCGCCAGAGCGTGGCATTTGCCGTTGCCAGCCCCTCAGGCGTAACGCCCAGCCACACGCCGCAGAGCGGTATCCCGGCGACTAAGTGCCGGGGTTCGCGGGTAAGACTAAAAAGAATAGTCACCACACCGCAGAGCAAAAAACCCATCGGCAGCGCCATAAAACGCAGCCAGCGACCCGGCGAAATACGCAGCAACCAGCAGGTAAAAAGCGCCAGCGCTAACAGCAACGCAGCCTGCCCGGCGGGCGGTAAAACGCAGGCCAGCACCATCATCACCAGCCAGAGCGCACATTTACGCTCAGGCGCGACCGAGTACCAGCGGCTCTGATAACTGAGTCGGTCAAGGCCGTTGGCTATCACGCTGCCTGCCTTTCATATAGCCAAGAATATAAAAAATGACCGACGCGCCCAGTGAACCTTGCAGGGTAAACAGCAGGCTTTCGATTTCGCCGCTTGCCGGTTCATATAAGGGTTGAAACCAGGGTTCGTACTGCGGAGCAAGCGCCTGGATCTGGCTTTCAGCCTCGCCATCGGCACCGCCATATTCACCGCCGTGATTAATAAAAAACGGCAGGATCACCAGCGCCACCACCATCGCCAACAACAGCACAGTTTTTTTCATCGCACGTCTCCGGTGGTGATCAGCTGGCGTTTCGTGAGCTGGTCATAAATCATGACCGTCAATAATCCTTCGGCCACAGCAATCGGGATCTGCGTCAGGCAGAAGATACCCATAAATTTGCTCAATGAGCCGACGACACCGCTTTGCGGGTCCGGAAAAGCGATGCCCAACTGCACAGACGTGACAAAATAGGTGACGAGATCCGCCAGCATCGCACACAAAAACACGGCAATATCACGGCGAAAACCGGCGCGACAGGCGAGCTTCCACACAGCAAAACCCACCACCGGGCCAATGACCGCCATCGATATGCCGTTGGCGCCAAGCGTGGTTAAACCGCCGTGCGCCAGCAATAGCGCCTGGAACAACAGCACGATAGCACCCAGAATGGCAACGACGCCGGGGCCAAACAAGATAACCGCCAGACCCACGCCGGTCGGGTGCGAGCAGCTACCGGTCACGGAAGGCATTTTCAGCGCTGACAGCACAAAAATAAACGCGCCGCAGAGCGCCAGCAGCACTTTCTGGTGGCTATCCTGCGCGACAATCCGCCGCAGGCACACCAGCCCGTACCCCAGGCAGGGCAGAAACAGCAGCCACCAGGCCAGCGCCCAGACCGGCGGTAAAAAACCTTCCATAATATGCATGGCAAAGGCATCCTGCGGCACCAGCATCAGCAACACTGCCGCCGCCAGGCCGCTCAATGAGAGCCGTTTAAGTTGTTCTTCGTTCATTGCCTCTCCCACTTTTTATTGACCAGGATGGTCGAAAAATAGGGCAACGCCTGCGTGTCGCTGACCTCATCAAGCTGGCGCCAGCACTGCTCGCCCGCGAGCGTGGCATCTGCCATCAACAGCGCGTGCTCAACAAGCCCGGCCTCTGCCAGCAGCGCCTTGATAAGGGCAAAACGACCGTAGACTTTCATCAATACCAGGCTGTCATGCTGCAACAACGCCTGGCGGATTTCTGCTTGCGGCGCAGTGCAGGAGATAACCGCCAGCGACTGTTTTTCCATCGCCAGCGGTACCTGCGTGCGTGCGGCAATGGCGGCAAACGACGTCACGCCGGGGATAATCTCCAGCCACGGCGCTTGCCCCAGGCGTTGCAGTAAAAACACCCAGGTGCTGAATAACATCGCATCGCCAAGCGTAATAAAACCCACCTGCTTGCCAGCCTGAACGTCGCGCTTGAGCGCCAGGGCGACCTCATCCCACACCGCTTCTTTTTCCGCGCTGTCGGCGCTCATGGGGAAGTGGCAGCAGCACACCTGGGTCTGCGCACCGAGATACTCGCGCACAATCGACAACGCCAGGCTGTCGCCGCCTTTGCGCCCGGTCGGGGCGTAGAGCACATCCAGCGTGGCGAGAACGCGCGCGGCGCGCACGGTGAGTAAATCAGCCGCGCCCGGCCCGGTACTGATGGCATACAATTTACCCGTCATGCCACCGCTTCCTTTTCGTCAACTAATGCCTGGTGCAGATGGGCAACGAACATCGCCCGCACCTGCGCGTTTTCCCCCAGGCCCTGCAACCAGGGCGTAGCGTCGATTCCCGCGCGTTTGAACCGGGTCTTCCAGGAGTCGTCATCATCCGAAGCCATATCGTTAATCGCGTGATCGCCCGCAACCAGCATCAGCGGCATCAGGTGCACCGCATTCACGTTTTCCTGGCGCAACGTCTCAATCACCCTGTCGATTTCCGGGTAACTTTCCACCGCGCCGACCCGCGCCGGAAAGTGGCTGGCGACCATCATATGATCAAGGCATGCGTAGGCGGCAAAGGCATGATGCGTGGTGCCGTGGCCCATAAACACCACCCGCTCCGTGCGGGCAACGGCGGGCATCTGCGCACGTAGCGCCTGCATCAGCGCCTGATAATCATCGTGACGGCTTAGCAGCGGCGCGCCTATCACCAGCCGTTTAAACAGCGGGCGCAGTGTGTTGACCTCGCGAACAATTTTTTCATACTCGTCGCCATTGATAATATGCAGCGACTGAATAGCCACATCCTCATAGCCCTGACGGGCCAGTTTTTGCAGCGCCTGCAAAGGTGTGTCGATATGCACGTTGTCGCGCTGTTGCAGCTTGCGAATGATCATGCCGGAGGTCCAGGCACGAAACAGCGTGCGATCCGGGCAGCTGGCCGCCAGTTCACGCTCGCAGGCGGTGATATTTTTCTCGCAGGTGTCGTGATAACTGGTACCAAAGCTCACCACCAGAAGGGCCTTTTTCATGCTGTTCTCCTCACGGCCTCTTCTGCCAGCCAGCGCTGTAACCGCTCGGCAAAGGCTTCCAGGCTTTCAAGTAACTCTTCGCCTGTCACCACGGGACAGGGGCGGGCAATAACGATGCAGGGAATGCCGGCTTCAAGCGCGGGCTGCACTTTTTCCATGTATCCGCCCTGCGCGCCGGAGGCTTTCGTCACCACAACTTCGATCTGGTATTGCTGGTAACATGCGCGGTTAAACTGCGCGCTGAATGGCCCGCACAGGGCAATAATTTCTCCCACGCCAAACCCCAGCGCCGTACACTGCTCAATGACTTCAGCAACCGGCAGCACCCGCGCCAGCAGCGTTTTACCCGTAAGCCCGGCGCGCCAGCGTGCCAAATCTTTGCTGCCGGTCGTCAGTAAAATACGCTCACCCAGACCGCGTGCTTTAACACAGGCCTCTTCGAGGCTCGCTACATAAAAGAGCAGCGGATGAGTCAGCTCCGGCTGCTGCTGCGGGCGCTGGTAGCGGCTTAGCAACACCCGGGCTTCATCACACGCCTGGGCGATGTTACGACTGACCTCCACGGCATAGGGGTGCGATGCATCAATCACCCAGCGGGTCTGGTTGCGCCTGAGCCAGCGCACCATATCCGCCGTTTCCAGCCGCCCGCAGCGCACCTGGCCGCGTATCCCGCCAGCCAGCTGTTGCCCGGTAGGGGTGGCGACCGACAGGGTGTACTGCACGCCTTTTGCGTCGAGCTGCTGGCAAATCTGGCGCGCATCGCTGGTTCCGCCGATGACCAGCACCGCTTTCGCATTCATACGGCGTATCCTCGCGGGGTGATCATCAGCCCGTCTTTGATATAGGTCGCGCGGTTACCGACAATCACCAGGCTTGTCATGTCCACCGGCGTGAAATCCATCTCGCCAAGCGTGGTCAGCCATTTTTCTTCTTTCTTGCGCCCGGCGGATTTCACCACGCCGACCGGTGTGTCGGCACTTTTGCTCGCCGCCAGCAGCCGGAACGCGTGCGCCAGATGCCCTTCGCGCCCGCGGCTGCGCGGGTTATAGAAACAGATAACAAAATCCGCCTCCCCGGCTGCGATGATGCGTTTTTCGATAACCGGCCAGGGAGTGAGCAAATCGCTGAGGCTGATATGGCAAAAATCATGCATCAGCGGCGCGCCCAGCAGTGCGGCGGCAGCGATACTGGCGGTCATGCCGGGCACCAGGCGAACCTCCACATCCCGTTGCTGCTTACTGACCAGCTCAAGCACCAGCCCGGCCATGCCATAAATTCCGGCATCGCCGCTGCTCACCAGCGCCACGTTGTGCCCGGACTGCGCCAGCTCAATCGCCGCCTGGCAGCGTTCTATCTCCTTACACATCCCGGTCTTGATCACCTGTTTATCAGCGGTGAAGGCTTTAACGAGGTGAGTGTAGGTTTTGTATCCCACGACGATATCCGCAGCCTTAAGTGCTTCAACCGCTTCCAGGGTCATCATGGCCTGAGCGCCAGGGCCTATGCCGATTACGGTTAACATCTGTGTGCGACTCCTAAAGTGATGGTTACGCCCTGTTCGCGAAAGGTTTCGCCAACGAGTTGCCCCTGGCTCATCAACCATGCAGCGGGGCCGGAAACACTGCCAACGCCCGTGGTTTGCCGGACAAATTCCGAGGCGGCAAAGTGGTGCTCATGCTGGCGCAACATCTCCGGCGTAAAGAGCGTGAAAGGCACATTGAGACGTTGCGCCAGTTGTTGTAAGCCTGCTTCGTCGTGCTTAAGGGTCAGGCTGCCGATGGCACGCAGTGCCAGCGGGTCGAACCCATTTGCCTGAAGCTGTTGATGCAAAAGCTGTGATAAGCGTGCAAAAGAGGTGTCCCGGCGACAACCGATCCCCGCCACAACCCGCCGGGGGACGAGCTTAAACAGTGGCAGCGCAAACTCCGGCAGCGCGCAGCGGGTGGTAATGCAGACCAGCGCATCCAGCGCGGGCAGCTGCGAGAGGTTTTCCACGCTCGTAAACCCGCGCGTGTCGCAGCAGGCCAGTTCATCGCGCCAGGGCGCGTCGCACCAAAGACCGACACGCTTACCGCTTACCAGCAACTGGTTGATGGTTTTTACCGCCTGGCGAAAATCCGCCATCTGCGCGTCAAGTTGCAACGCCAGCATATCCAGCGCCGCCAGTTCGTTAACATCGGTCGCCGTGGTGATAACCGGCGTGGCTCCGAGCACTCCCGCCAGCTGGCGGGCCAGCGCATTGCCCCCGCCGCAATGCCCGGACAGCAGGCTGATAACATGCTGACCACGCTCATCGATAACGATAACGGCCGGATCGTGAAACTTGTCATTGACCAGCGGGGCCAGCACACGCACAGCAATACCCGCCGCACCGATAAACACCACGGCAGAGAAATCAGTAAATGCCTCGCGCAGCGCCGTGGCGAACCCGCCGTTAAACGTCTGAAAGCCTGCTTTTTGCAGACGGGCGCTGGTAAAACAGGTGACTGGCACCGCTGCTTGCAGTCGCTCTGCCAGCGCCACACCGCCCGGCGTCAGGCAAAACAGGGCTATCGACTCAGGCTTTGCGGTATTCATGGCCGAAGTCCGCCGCGTAGAGTCGCGAGTAGTGATATTCGTCGCCCAGAAACGCGCCGACCAGAATCAGCGCCGTCTTGCGAATACCGGCAGCGCGCACCTTCCCGGCGATATCCTCCAGCGTGCCGCGCACCGTCTGGCTCTCCGGCCAGGTCGCTTTATAGATAACCGCCACCGGCGTGCCCGGCGGGTAGCCGCCTTCAACCAGGCGCTCTGCAACCCGCTGAATACGCTGGACGGAAAGGTAAATAACCATCGACGTCTGGTGGCGGGCGAACGACTCCAGCTGTTCGCGTGGCGGCACCGGCGTGCGCCCTTCCAGGCGGGTGATTATCAGACTTTGTGAAACTTCCGGGACGGTGTACTCCACTCCCAGCTCTGCCGCCGCGCCGAGAAACGCGCTGACGCCAGGCACCACCTGCCAGGCAATGCCGCGCCGGGTCAGTTCCTCGCCCTGTTCACGCACCGAACCATACAGCGACACATCGCCGGTTTGCAGGCGCACCACGGTTTTTCCGGCCTTCACACCGTTCTCCATCAGCGCGATTATCTCGCCCAGGTGCAGCCCGGCGCTGTCGTGGCACTCCGCCTGTGGCGGGCAATAGGTCAGAAGTTCAGTGTTGATAAGCGACCCGGCGTAGATGACCACCTGCGCCCGTTGTAACAACCGGTAGCCTTTCAGGGTGATAAGCTCCGTATCGCCCGGCCCTGCGCCAACAAACCAGACAGAAGGTATTTCAGACATGGTGCGATTCCTTTTCGCAGGCAATTAAAAAGACAGGATTTTGCGCTTTAAAATAGTGCCCCTGCCCGAGTGCTGTAAGGGTGGAGGCCTGAAGTTGCTGGCAGTCCAGCCCGGTCACCTTGCAGGTGGCAAGATGCGTCAGCGCGCTGTTGAGGTTTTCCTGCAAAATAAAAGTTATAACCAGCCGCCCGCCGGGGGTAAGCTGCGCCAGCGACCAGTCAATAAGTTGCGAAAGATGGCCGCCACTGCCGCCGATAAACACCGCATCGGCCGGTTGCTCAACAACCAGCGGCGCAACGCCAAAGACACGCTCGATGCGTGGGCAGCCAAACCGCCGGCAATTTTCCTCAAGCAGGCCAAGCGCCGCCGGGTTGCGCTCGATTGCCGTGACCTGTAGCTGCGGGTGGGCAAGTGCCGCCTCAATCGCTACGCTGCCGGTGCCTGCGCCAACATCAATCAAATGCTTTGCTCTGTGCAAAGCCAGTTTCGACAATGCCAGCGCCCGTACGGCTTCTTTCGTCATCGGGACCTTCTCGCCCCGCAAAAACAGCTCATCTTTCATGCAGGATAACCACCACATTCATTGCGTATTGCGCCGAAACATCGGCAGGACGAAGCCGGTGAATGCGCTCGCTGTCCATACCAAGATTTTCGCCAATCACCAGCCAGCATGCGTGGACACCCCGCGCAAGCAGCGCCTTAGCAATGGCTTTTGGCCCACAGTGCGCGTCGGTCACCATCGCGACTTTGGGCATTCGCGCCAGGGTATCAAAATCCACGGCGCGGCCATGGCTGCTGGTCAGCCAGATATCGTTCATATCAATTCCACAACGCGCGCAGAGATATTGCACCGCGCTGATGCCGGGAATGATGTGCAGCTGTTCGATGCCAAAATGCGCCACCAGCCGCGTGCCAATGCCGTAGAACAGCGGGTCGCCGGATGCCAGCACCACCACTTGCCGCCCGCGCTGGCGCTCAAGCCACGCCAGCAGACCGGCAATGTCGGCATCCAGCACCCGCGCCTCACCGGCGAAGTCAGGGAACTGTGCCAGGTGGCGCTTGCTGCCCACCAGCACCTCGGCCTGTGCAACGGCTGCCTGCGCCTGGGGCGTCATCAGCGCGAGGTTGCCCGGCCCCATCCCGGCGACGGTCAACATTGCAGCGCCGCCGTGATCGCTGCGACGGGGCGATTTGAGCCTAATACTTTGTTATCAAAAGAGAACATGATGGCATCGCATTGTGGTGGCGTGTGGGTGAAGCGCAGCATCTCTTCGATGCGCAGGCAGATCCGCTGCGCCAGGTGCGGAAAAAGGTGGCTGAACCCTGCGGCCTCTATGTGCTCTGCCGCCGCCTCGGTGGTGTCGCACTCGCTCACCGCCAGCAGCAGCGCATACGGCGCGCCAAGCAGCGCCAGGTGGGCCACCAGCGTTTCCATGCGGGCATCGGCGATATGGCTGTGGGTATGAAAAATACCGGCGGCGATTTTGATAAGCTTGCCAGGGTGGCCGACCAGCACAATTTGCCGGAAACCCAGCCGCACAGCCTCTTCAATCATGTAGCCAACAAAGTTACTCATCGTCACCACCTGCTCGCCACAACAGCCCAGTTGCTCGCGCACAAAACGCTCCCCGTGATTGCCCGGCACGAGGATCACCCGCTCCAGCCCATTGGCCCGTTTTTGTTCAAGCTCCAGCGCCAGCGAGCGCTTCCAGCTCTCTTCCGACATCGGCGTGACAATACCGGTGGTGCCAAGAATGGAGATACCGCCCTGGATACCGAGCCTGCCGTTATAGGTTTTTTTGGCCCGCGCTTCGCCTTCCGGCGCAAAAATCTCCACCTGCGCGCCGCGCGTCGGGCCTATCACTTCACGCACGGCGGCCTCGATAGTCTGGCGTGGCGTGCGGTTGATGGCCGCTTCGCCTGGCGCAAGGCCAATCCCTTTACGCGTAACGGTGCCAATTCCCGGCCCGCCATGCAGCATAATCGCGCCATCATCGGTGAGCGTCACCCTGGCAAAAATCAGCATCCCGTGCGTGGCATCCACGTCATCGCCGCCATCTTTACGAATGGCGGCCACGCCCTGCATACCTTCAATATGCGGGTTTTCTACGTTCAGGCGCAGCGTCACTCCCGAAGGCGTGACAATCGATACCTGGTGAATAAGGTGCTGGCGCAGCACCATCAGCGCCGCCACTTTCGCCGCTGCGGTCGCGCAAGAGCCAGTGGTGTAGCCTTTACGCAGCGCTTTTCCGTGATGCCATACCGGGTCGTCGAACGCCTGCTCGCTCATTGCGCCTCCCGCATGTGGTAGAGCAGCGCATTGATAATGGCCGCCGCCACGTTGCTGCCGCCTTTACGCCCGCGCGCCGCAATGCCAGGTAGCGTGCTTTTTATCAGCGCCTCTTTGGACTCCGCCGCGCCGACAAACCCCACCGGAACGCCCACCACACCGCTGATTGTTACGTTGTGCTCCAGCAGGCGAAATAGCGCCGTTGGCGCGTTGCCGAACACAAAGAGTTTCTCGCCCTCTTCCGTTAGCGCCAGGTCAACGGCGGCCATTGAGCGAGTGATGCCTTCGGTTTTTGCTTTCCTGACCACGCGTGGGTCGGCGATATAACAGCGCGCCTCGCCGCCAAATTGCGCCAGCAAGGTTTTATTGATCCCCGACAGCGCCATCGTGGTGTCGGTGTACAGCGTGCAGCCGCGCCGGATTGCCGCGCAAAGCGCTGGCAGGACGTTGTCGGAAAACCACAAAATATCGAGCCAGTCGAAATCCGCCGTTGTATGAATCACCCGCTTGATGACTGCGGCATGCAGCGGGCCTGCAAAGTGAAAACCGGGCCGGGTTGCCTGGATTTCTTCCTCAATGATGTGAAAACTTTTGGCTTCAATGGCCGCAGGTTGCTGCATATAACGCATCATGTGTCCTTATGCGCCCGCCAGCGCGTAATGGGTGAGTGCAAACAGCCCCAGAGCAAGCAGCGACGCCAGCCACATCAGACGTATCGTTCGCGGGATATCCTCAAGCGCAATGGCGCGCCGCGCGTCGCCTATCCAGGGTTTATCGACACGCTCGCCGAAATAGTCGTTTGGCCCGCCAAGACGCACACCCAGCGCACCGGCGACCGTCGCTTCCGGCCAGGCGCAGTTTGGGCTGCTGTGATTGCGCCGGTCGCGAAAACCGATGCGCAGTGCCGCTGGCGCATCCTGCCTGCTGAGCCAGGCCGCCGCGCTGAGCAGCAACCAGCTCAATCGCGCCGGGATAAAATTGGCCACATCATCAAGCCGCGCGCTGACCATGCCGATTGCCCGGTATTTTTCGTGCTTATAACCGACCATCGAATCCAGCGTATTGACCGCTTTGTAAGCGATAGCCAGCGGCGCACCGCCGAGCAGTAAAAAGAACAGCGGCGCAATCACGCCATCAACGGTGTTTTCTGCCACGGTTTCAACGACGGCGCGGGTTATCTGCGCGGGCTGAAGCTGCGAGGTATCACGCCCGACAATGTGCGCGAGTTTCTCCCGGCTCTCTTTAAGCGAACCCTGGCGCAGAGCTGTGGCGACGTCGCGCGCCATATCCGCCAGGCAGCGCGTGGCCAGGGTGGTGTAAATCATCCCGACTTCCACACACCAGCCAAACCACGGGTGGATATGCTCTGCCAGCGCCAGCACGCTCCAGGCAACACACCAGCTCACGCCCACCACCACCAGCCACATGACGCCGCCGCCGATACGCAGCGCGAGATCGCTGTGACATGTTTTGCGTATCGCGCGCTGAGTGAAGGTGATAAGCGCGCCAATCCAGCGCACCGGATGCGGCAAGCCGGGCGGATCGCCAAGCAGGCTGTCGAGCAAAAAAGCGACGCACCATGCCAGCACCGTCATGGCATGCTCCTTGCTGCGGCGAACCAGTGGTTGAGCATTTCCGGGCGCTGGGCAAAGTGCAGATGCAGGTAGCTTGCGAAGGTGTTGCCCACCTGCCAGCCGCCCTGCCAGCGTTTGAGCACGTCGCCATCGCGGGTTTTGTGGCAATCCAGCACTGCGTCACACTGCGGCGTAAAATCTGAGTAGTGGAATTCGTGACCACGCAGCGTTTCGCCGGGCGCGGCGAGAAGCGTCTGCGACTTCGCGCGGGCTTCGCAATAACCAAAGCGGGTCAGCCGCTGGCCCATTTCACTGTGCCCGGGGATAATATCCGCCATCGGCCAGCGCTGGCCCGCCGTATCGCGAAGCGTCGTGCCGAGGTACATTAACCCGCCGCACTCAGCGTAGATAGCAACGCCGCGCCGGTGCGCCTGGCGAATGGCCTCCCGCATCGGGCGGTTTTCTGAAAGCTCACGCGCATGCAGCTCCGGGTATCCCCCGCCAAGCCATAGCATCTGGCAATCCGGTAGTGTGTCGTCATGCAGCGGACTGAAACGTACAATGCGCACACCTGCACGCTCAAGCAAAAGCAGGTTGTCAGGGTAGTAAAAGTGGAACGCGTCGTCATCGGCCAGCGCCAGCGTCAGCCCGGCCCCCGCATCGTGTGCAAGCATTTGCGGTAAAGGTGTATCCGGTAGCGGGTCTTTCTCACACAGGCTCAGCAAACGGTTGATATCCACGGTCTGCTCCAGAGAGGCGGCGAATTCATGCCAGCACTGCGCATCCTTGTGGGTTTCGCGGGCAGCCACCAGCCCGAGATGGCGCTCCGGCAAGGCAACGCCGGAAAAGAGCGGCACATAGCCGAGCACCGGCAGAGCACAGTAGCGCTCGATAGCTTGTTTCAGTAACTGAAAGTGGCTTTCGCTATTCACCCGATTAATAACAACTCCGGCTATCGTTAGCGCAGGATCGAAATGCTGAAAACCCATCACCGTGGCAGCAATGGAGGTGGATACCGCTTTGCCGCCGACGAGCAAAATAACGGGTACGCCAAGCTGCTTTGCCAGCGCAGCCGTACTGCAATAGCCAGGATCGGTGCCGTAGCCGTCATAAAGCCCCATCACACCTTCAATGACGGCAACGTCGGCTGCAAGAAAATGTTGGTTAAAAAGGGAATTGAGAACGGGCTGCGGCAGCATAAAGCTGTCGAGATTACGTGAGGCAACACCGCTTACCGCATGATGCCAGGCCGTGTCGAGATAGTCCGGCCCCGCTTTGAAGGGCTGCACGCGCAGGCCGCGCTGCAATAAGGCGCTAAGCAACCCCAGCGTGACGGTGGTTTTCCCACAGCCGCTGGCGGTTGCGGCAAGGACAAAGGCGCTGCGCCGGTTTGACATTCCTGAAGCCCCGTCGCGGGGGAAAGGCGCACCGCTGCCCAGTCTGACGACTGTGCAGCATCAGCAACCCACTTCCCACCGAAGTTGTTGGTAAACGCTTTCAGGTCGGTCTTCTGGCTTAGCGTCATCCTCTCCCGCCCTTCCCAATCTTACGATCAGTGGTGATTGCGGGGTCGTCAGCATTACAGCAGCGGGGGCTGCGAGGGATTTTCACCCTCTTCCCGGCCACACCAATATGTGCGGCACCTGAAAATATGTAAAAAACAGTTTTCGAGTTTATCCGTGCACAAATAACATTTTGTTGCGCTATGACAATCTATTTTTCATCACTGGTATTAAACATCCGAAAGTGGCACTATCCGGTTTTTATTTTCAGGAAGCATTATCGTGGCGCAGGCGCAGTGCCCCGCATCCTGCGGCGAAATTATCCAGGGCTGGATCCTGGGAAGTGAGAAACTGGTCTCCTGCCCGGTGAACTGGTATAGCCATGTCGAAATCACCACCGGTGCGCCTCGGGGCGATGAACGCCCGTTAATGCGCGCGATGGTTAACCAGTTGCTGGCATACTGGCAGTTACCGCCCCGGCTTACGCAAACCATTCGTATCGACTGCTATTCCACCATTCCTGTGGCGAAAGGGATGGCCAGCAGTACCGCCGATATTGCCGCCACTGCCGTGGCGACCGCTCGCTACCTTGAACAGGCGCTCAATATAAACGAACTTGCCACGCTGTGTGTGGGGCTGGAACCGACCGACAGCACGTTTTTTCGCGGCCTGACGCTATTCGATCACCAGACGGCCAGCACGCAAATTACCTGTAAAGGTTTACCGCAACTGGATGTGCTGTTACTGGAAAGCCCCTTAACCCTGACCACCGCCGCGTATCATCGCCTGCCCCGCCAGCAATGGCTTAAGGAGCATGCGCCAGTACTGGAGAGTGCATGGCGGAAAGTGCAGCAGGCCTGCGCAGACGGTAACGCGGCGCTACTGGGCGAGGCGGCAACGATGAGCGCCGTGGTCAGCCAGAAGGTGTTAGCGAAACCTGAGTTCAGTGCATTGTTGGGGCTTGTGGAGCGCTACGGTTTATACGGCCTCACCGTGGCGCACAGCGGCAGCGTGGTCGGTCTGTTGCTCGACTGCGCAAAACATGATGTTGACGGCGTTCGCGGGCAGCTCAACGCGCAAAAATTGCAGGCGCACTGGCCCAAAAGTTATCTGTTGAACATGGTGGCGGGCGGTGTGGAAGAACGGTGAGAGGGCGACCTCTCACCGGGTGTAGCGATTACTCGGCTTTCGGCTCAACCTGTTTCAGTTCGCCCATCGATTTGAGTTTTTTGGAGATTTCGCGGCGTTCTTTCGACAGCTCTGCGTTTTTGATGATGTAGTCATCAACACGGTCTTCATAGTCAGTACGCATGCTGGCGATAATGCCCTGAATGGCTTCCACGCTCATCCCTGGCTTGATGTAGTCGCTCAGGTTATCCAGCAGCAAGACGCGCTTCTGGTTATCACGGATCTTCTTCTCAACGTCCTGGATTTCACGCTGCAGCTTGTTTTTACGGCGGAACAGACGCACAAACTCCAGAACGTCCTGGAATGAAGGCTTGGTTGTTTCCATTTTTACACCCCTGATCAATATGAGATTCGGATTCGTTAATGCAACCGATTAAAGATAAAGCTAACTTAAAGCGGTCGCCGAAGACAATGGTTTTCCTTTCTCTATCATAACCACAAATTTAGCTGAATCGAAACAACCTGTCAGACAATGATGGCTGGCTGTCTGTTATTTGCGCAATGCGCGACAAATTAAATGTGATAACAGCTCAAGCTGCCGCGCCAGCTCCATGCTTAACCACACGTAACTGTGAATTGACGTGGCAACCAATGCGTCTCCTTCGTGCTCGCGCATCTGCTGGCGTAATTCAGCAACGATTTCATTAAGCCTTTCCGTATTCGCCAGAATAGTTTTTGGATTACCTTCGTACAAAGCATGCGCCAGGAGAAGCAGTGTTTGCTGGGTCATCTGTTGACTGTCGCGCAGCGTACGGGCGTTGATCATCACAAAATGGCTGGTCCGCGAGCTCCAGTAAGCATTGATTTGCAGCTCCAGGATACAGACCATATTGCGGCTCACCGTCTGGATGCCTTCGAATATCGCCCTCTGAATATGCGTTTCTTTGCACGATGGGGTGATAAGCCCACGCATTTTCACCACATCGTTGAGTATTTTTTGCATCGGCTTATCAAGCCGCGGGCGCTCCACCAAGTTACGGGAAAACCCCGCCTGGTAAACACGGTTAAAGGTAGTGACATAGTTCGCCATCTGGATACGCCAGTGCAAAAACGCGCGCTGCGGCCAGATACCGGTAAAAACCATAGCCAGCAGCGATCCGAGGATCACATCGCCGCTGCGCCAAAGCGCAGTGTCCATCTCTCCCGTCGGCGAGCCGACGACTATCGACAACGTGACCCCGATAAGCAGCGCCTGATAAGGCTTTTTCCCCAGCGCCAGCCAGCCGCATAAAAACATCGCCGCTGCACACCATAGCAGCATCACCGGCAGTGATATCAGCTCCAGTTGCAGGGCAACCAGGCCAAGTACAGCGCCGAAAATCGTGCCGCCAATGCGCTCAAAAGCACGCGGAATCACATTCCCCCAAAAGGAGATAGGCCCCATCAGTACGACAAGCGTAATTAAAGGCCAGGTGCCTTCCGGCACATTCAGTTGGCGCATTAACAAAAACGTTAAAACAAAGGCGAGCGAAATACGCACGCCATGCACTATGCGATAGTGACGGTAAAGACGAATTTCGAAAGGGCTGAGGGATTTATCACGACGCACAGCCATTCTCCAGTTTTGGGCAACAAGAGCGCAATTGTAACGACTTTTCCCCGCCGCAAATGACTATTTTGCACAAAAAAAGAGACTACCGGCGCGACGCACTCTCCCTGTGTGCCTGACAACCCTCAGAGCACTTTTGGCTCAACCGGGATATGCATCTCAATGTCCTGGTAGCCGTCGCGTTGCATATTGTTGAGATAAATTTCAAAGCAAGGCCCGGAGGCAATCTGCAGTGACTGGTCGGCCAGAAGCTCATCGAAAAACAGGTTCCAGCATGCTTCAAACGCCTCGTTATACACCCGCGCCTGCGCAACGGCATACTGACCGGCTGGCACCTCAGTACGGGTTACGCCTTCGCTATTTTCAGGAATACGAAAAGAGGCATCAACGGTAATCGCCACATCGCAACGAAGCTTTTCCGCCGGGACTTCATCGGGGTTATCGTAATAGACGCAGACCCACTCTTGCGGCTGAAGCTGCTTGCTCTTCACCCACATAGAGAGCTGTTCGAACCCCTGTTTTACCTTTGCTTCCCACGGCCCGACCAGATGGAACCCGGCGATGTGACGCTTCTCAAGCTGTTTGACAAGATAAGCCATAATGTTTCCTCCACCGTTTACTGTTCGTGCATACAGTATAAGCAGAGAGAAACAATCTGGCTTGTCGCAGCTGTTAATTTTGCGAGAAATCTCGCAAGCTCTGTTGGTATCAGAACAGATGATGCAGGTAATCGCCGAGCCGTGAAAACCAGCCGCCCTTACCCACGTTCTCCAGGGTCACCAGCGGCCAGTGAGCAATCGCTTTATCACGATCGTAAAGCGTAATTTCACCCACGCGTTGATGTGCCGCCAGAGGAGCGTCCAGTTCCGATTTATCAAGCACGTATTTCGCTTTAATGTTTGCCAGCTCTGTTTTTGGCAGTACCAGCCAGAGGTCCTGATCCGTCCCTACCGCCATGTGCTCTTTATCGCCGTACCAGACTTGCTCGCTACCTACTTTTTTACCGTTGTGCAATATTTGCACGGTGTCAAAGTTTTGTTGCCCCCAGAGCAGCAGTTTACGCGCCTGCTCCTCACGGGATTTCGGGCTATCAGCCCCCATGATGACAGCAATCAGCCGCCGCTGGCCCTCTACGCTTGAGGCTATTAAGTTAAAGCCAGCGCCTGATGTGTGGCCCGTTTTTAGCCCATCAACCTTCAGCGTTTTATCCCATAACAACCCATTACGGTTGTACTGGGTGATCCCGTTCCACGTCAGGCTTTTCTCACTGTACATATGATAAAACGAGGGTTCGCCGTGGATTATTGCGCGCGCCAGTACCGCCAGATCCGAGGCCGAGCTGTGCTGCCCCGGCGCGTCCAGCCCGTGCACGGTTTCAAAATGGGTATCGCGCAAATTCAGTTTCTGCACATAGTCATTCATCATGTTCACAAACTGCGGCTCCCCGCCTGCGACATAGTCAGCCAGCGCGACGCATGCGTCGTTACCGGAATCCACGATTAATCCACGGCTCAGATCGCGCACCGTCAGGCGATCGCCTGCTTTGAGGAACATTAACGAGGAGCCATTGAACACCGGGTTACCTTTCGCCCAGGCATCTTTACCGACTGTGACCATGTCATCAGCGCTGATACGGTGGTTGTCAATGGCGCGGTCTACCACATAGCCGGTCATGAGTTTTGTCAGGCTCGCCGGATTGCGCTGCTGGTGCTCATTCCCCGCCGTTAATACTTGCCCGGTGGTGTAATCCATTAATACCCAGGCACCCGCCTGAATTGCAGGGGGTTGCGGAGCGAACGGGAGATCGTTGGCCAGGGCGCTGTGGGTACAGACCGCCAGCAGGCAAGCAGCAAACATACGGCGTTTCAATGAAAGATCCTCTAAACATATAAATTGGCCGTTCTTTTTACGTAAGTTCCGCTGCCATTACAGGAGTAAATTGCAAAAAAGTGTGACACATTTCAACGTTATCACGCTGGTTTTACGAGCGAATACGCAAGCCTGACCGGTTTTTCTTCGGCTCCGTGGGCGGGATGGTTTACCATAGGCAGGATGTTTGACTTACAGGATGAGCCTCTGGTGTCTGATTCCGCTGCAACGCCCACTTTTCTTTTTCACGATTATGAAACCTTCGGCACCAGCCCGGCGCTGGATCGCCCGGCGCAGTTCGCCGCTATTCGTACGGATGCCGATTTCAACATTATCGGCGAGCCGGAAGTGTTTTATTGCAAACCGGCAGATGACTACCTGCCACAGCCTGAAGCAGTGCTGATAACCGGTATCACGCCGCAAATCGCGCGCGCCAGAGGTGACACCGAAGCCGAATTTGCCCGGCGGATCCACGCGCTGTTCACCGTGCCCAATACCTGCGTGGTGGGGTATAACAATGTGCGTTTTGACGATGAAGTCACCCGCAACATTTTCTATCGTAATTTCTACGACCCTTATGCATGGAGCTGGCAGAACCATAATTCACGCTGGGATCTGCTGGACGTGATGCGCGCCTGTTATGCGCTGCGCCCGGACGGTATCGAGTGGCCGGAAAATGAAGAAGGGTTGCCGAGTTTTCGCCTCGAACACCTGACAAAAGCCAATGGTATTGAGCACAGCAACGCGCATGACGCGATGGCCGATGTGTATGCCACTATCGCTATGGCGAAGCTTGTGAAAACAAAGCAGCCAAAGATGTTTGATTACTTGTTCAGCCATCGCAGCAAGCACAAATTATCGGCACTTATCGATATCGCGCAGATGAAACCGCTGGTGCATGTGTCCGGGATGTTCGGCGCATGGCGCGGCAACACCAGCCTGGTCGCGCCGCTGGCCTGGCATCCGGAAAACCGCAACGCGGTGATTATGGTTGATCTGGCAGGCGATATGTCGCCCCTGCTGGAACTGGACGCCGACGCGTTGCGTGAGCGGCTCTATACCCCGAAAGCCAGCCTGGGCGAACGTGCTGCGGTGCCGGTCAAACTGGTACATCTGAACAAATGCCCGGTGCTGGCCCAGGGAAATACTCTGCGCCCGGAAGATGCGCAGCGGCTGGGTATCGATCGCCAGTTGTGTCTTGATAACTTACAAATTTTGCGTAATAACCCGCAGGTGCGGGAGAAAGTGCTGGCTATTTACGCCGAAGCCGAACCGTTTGTGCCATCAGAAAATGTTGACGCGCAGCTGTATAACGGTTTTTTCAGCGATGCTGATCGCGCAGGCATGAATATTATTCTTAAGACTGAGCCGCGAAATCTGCCGACGCTGGGCGTCACTTTTGCAGATGGCCGTATCGAAAAACTGCTGTTTAATTACCGGGCGCGCAATTTTCCCGGCACGCTGGATGAGTCTGAGCAACAGCGCTGGCTTGAGCATCGCCGCAACGTCTTTACCGCGGAGTATCTGCAAAACTATGCCGATGAGCTTCAGGCGCTGTTTGTGCAGCACGATGGCGACAGTGAAAAGCAGGCGTTATTAAAAGCGTTGTATCAGTACGCGCAGGAAATCGTCTGAGGAAGCCCTCCCGCTCACGGGAGGGCAGCGGTTTACGCCTTCTGAACGGTGATGCTCCAGGCTGCATCGCCGAGCTGTTGATAGTCGGTAATGGCGTGACCTTCTTCGGCAGCCCACTGCGGGATGGCTTCGGTTGCCTGGGTGCAGTCAAATTCAATGACCAGTTCGTCGCCGCTGGCCATCTCTGCCAGCGCCGCTTTTGCTTCAATCAGTGGAAACGGGCAAACCTGCGTTACCACGTCCAGTTTTTTCACAGCCATAACAGCTCCTGTTTTGATTAAGCCGCGGCAGTCGCAAGCTTCGCTTTGCGCTGCGGGCGCACATATAAAAACCATGACGCAGTCCATACGCCAAGGATCATAAATGCCAGACCAACCCAGCCCTGCCAGGTCATCATGGCGGTCATCACTAAGCCGTTACCAATGGAGCAGCCGCCGGCCATGCTGGCACCGACACCCATCAGCACGCCGCCAAACCCGCTGCGCAGCGTCGTTTGCGCATCTGCCGCGCGTACGCGGAACTCACGGCTGGCTTTTGCGGCAATAAACGAACCGAGGAAAATCCCCAGTACGAGGAACACGCCCCAGTTAAGGAACTTGCTCTGCCCTGCAACAAGGAACTGCAAAATATTAGCCGTCGGCGAGGTAATTCCCAGACCGAACATACGCCCTGTCGCTTCGCTGAACGGCCAGGCCAGTAGTGCAATCAGACCGATTAACACGGCAGTAACGAACGGATGCCAGCGTTTCTCAAACAGAATATGCGCAAGGCCGGTACGGCGCGGCGGTAACGAGGCGACCTTGAGTTTAGGTTTGCGCAGCTCTTTACTCACCACCCACAGCGTCACCACAACCAGCAGCGCAATGAGCGGCCAGACGGAAAAGCCGAAGGTTTCGGCAATAGAGTTATGCTGTGTACTGTAGGTTTTCAGCACCTGATTCAGCCCGTCGGCGTGCGGAGAACGCATGACCGCGCTCATCAGCATGTAGGTAAAGAGGGCAATCCAGCTGCCAATCAGCCCCTCGCCCGCCCGGTACCATGTGCCCGTGGCGCAACCGCCCGCATAAACAATACCGAGACCGAAAATGTAACCGCCCACCACCGTGCCAAGCCACGGGAACGCACCAGCGTTATATTGCAGCACGCCCGCCTGAATTAAGGCAAAGACACCGACACTTTGAATGGCAATCGCAATCAGCAGGGCATAAAACATCCGGTTGTTTTTTGCGATATACATATCGCGAAACCCGCCCGTAAGGCAAAAGCGCCCGCGCTGCATGACGAAGCCTAACAGTGCGCCGCAAAAAAGCCCGCTTATCATCATTGGAAACATAGAAATCACTAACCCGAAAATATATCAGACCGCAAATTATTGATGAGCGCGCGCGACGGAACCAATAACAAAAACACCTAAATTAGAGGATTTGGTTATTACGCGGATAATAAATATCCTCCGGCATAGCCGGAGGTTTTTCAGATGCGCCTATAAGGCTCTATTACCAGCCGCGCCCTAACAGGCGCATACGATCTGACATTTGCATCAAACTTCGTTACTTACGGCCCGTA
>NZ_JBQPOM010000053.1:0-29786 GCF_052220145.1 Vagococcus sp. WN89Y
GAGTGCCCACACAGATTGTCTGATAAATTGTTAAAGAGCAGTTGCGACGCGCTTTAGCGCTCTGTCGCGAGGTGGCGTATATTACGCGTTCCTCTTTCAGAGTCAACCCTTAACATCAGGATTTTTTTCTCTTCAACCGACCGGGTTGTTTGTGTGAAGTGATTCACATCTGCCGTGTCGATGGAGGCGCATTATAGGGAGTTCTCCGCCCCCCGCAATAGAAAAATGACACAAAAATGACTGACTGCTGCATTCCACAGCAAAACCCGCCCTTATACCTGTTTACACACAGACTTATCCACAACTGAGCAAAACGTTAAAAATTCGCGAGCGTTGCGCAAACGTTTTCGTTACAATGCCCGCGCAAAAAACACTCCCAGTACCGGGCGTTAGCTGAGTTGTTTTAAGAGAAAAAATTCAGCTAACGTTCTTCGTAAAGACAAATCCAGGGGATTTACCATGCAACAACGTCGTCCAGTCCGCCGCGCTCTGCTCAGTGTTTCTGACAAGGCCGGTATTGTCGAATTCGCCCGGGCGCTCTCCGAGCGTGGCGTAGAACTGCTCTCAACAGGCGGAACCGCGCGCCTGTTGGCCGAGAAAGGCTTACCGGTGACCGAAGTCTCTGACTACACCGGATTCCCGGAAATGATGGATGGACGCGTAAAAACCCTGCATCCGAAAGTGCACGGCGGGATCCTGGGTCGCCGTGGTCAGGACGACGCGATTATGGCGCAGCACGCTATCGCCCCTATCGATATGGTGGTTGTGAATCTTTACCCCTTTGCTCAAACCGTCGCCCGTGAAGGCTGTACGCTGGAAGATGCGGTAGAGAATATCGATATCGGCGGCCCGACAATGGTGCGCTCTGCTGCCAAGAACCATAAAGATGTCGCCATTGTGGTAAAAAGCAGCGACTACGACGCCATTATTAATGAGATGGATGCACACGACGGTTCGCTGACACTGGACACCCGTTTCGATCTGGCTATCAAAGCCTTCGAACATACCGCCGCGTACGACAGCATGATTGCCAACTACTTCGGTAGCCTGGTGCCCGCCTATCACGGCGAAAGCAAAGAGCCTTCCGGTCGCTTCCCGCGCACGCTGAATCTGAACTTTATTAAAAAGCAGGATATGCGTTACGGTGAGAACAGCCACCAGCAGGCCGCCTTCTATATAGAAGAAGAGGTAAAAGAGGCTTCCGTTGCCACCGCGCAGCAATTGCAGGGCAAAGCGCTCTCTTATAACAATATCGCCGATACGGATGCCGCGCTGGAGTGCGTCAAAGCATTCAGCGAACCTGCCTGCGTGATTGTGAAGCATGCGAATCCCTGCGGCGTCGCGGTCAGCGACTCGATTCTTGATGCGTACGAACGCGCGTGGAAAACCGATCCGACGTCCGCGTTCGGCGGCATTATTGCGTTTAACCGCCAGCTGGACGCCGACACCGCCCAGGCCATTATCTCCCGGCAGTTTGTTGAAGTGATTATCGCCCCGTCGGCCACGGAAGAGGCGCTGAAAATCACTGCCGCCAAGCAGAATGTTCGTGTGCTGGTCTGCGGCGAATGGGCGCAGCGCGAGCCGGGCCTGGATTTCAAACGCGTCAACGGTGGTCTGCTGGTTCAGGATCGCGACTTAGGCATGGTGACGCCTGAGGATTTACGCGTGGTCAGCAAACGCCAGCCCACTGAGCAGGAGCTGCGCGACGCGCTGTTCTGCTGGAAGGTGGCGAAGTTCGTGAAATCCAACGCCATTGTTTATGCTAAAGATAATATGACTATCGGTATTGGCGCAGGCCAAATGAGTCGCGTTTACTCGGCAAAAATTGCCGGTATCAAAGCCGCTGACGAAGGGCTGGAAGTGAAAGGCTCCGCGATGGCCTCTGACGCCTTCTTCCCGTTCCGTGACGGTATTGATGCCGCAGCCGCCGTCGGCGTTACCTGTGTTATCCAACCGGGCGGTTCTATCCGTGACGATGAGGTTATCGCCGCCGCTGACGAGCATGGCATCGCGATGATCTTCACCGATATGCGTCACTTCCGCCATTAATCCACGGAGCAGGCAATGAAAGTATTAGTGATTGGCAACGGCGGGCGCGAGCACGCGCTGGCCTGGAAAGCGGCGCAGTCGCCGCTGGTTGAGACCGTTTTTGTCGCACCGGGTAATGCGGGTACTGCGCTGGAACCTGGCCTGCAAAACGTGGCGATTAGCGCAACGGACATTCCGGCGCTGCTGAATTTTGCGCAGCAAGAAAAAATCGGTCTGACCATTGTTGGCCCGGAAGCGCCGCTGGTGATTGGCGTGGTCGATGCATTTCGCGCGGCAGGGCTGAAAATTTTTGGCCCAACGCAGGGCGCCGCTCAACTGGAAGGTTCGAAAGCGTTTACCAAAGACTTCCTGGCGCGCCACAACATCCCCACGGCGGAGTACCAGAATTTTACTGAGATTGAACCCGCGCTGGCTTACCTGCGCGAGAAAGGCGCGCCAATCGTTATCAAAGCCGACGGTCTGGCCGCCGGGAAAGGGGTGATTGTTGCGATGACCCTCGCTGAAGCCGAAGCTGCCGTCAACGATATGCTGGCTGGCAATGCGTTTGGTGATGCGGGCCACCGTATCGTTATTGAAGAGTTTCTCGATGGCGAAGAAGCCAGCTTTATCGTGATGGTGGATGGCGAGCACGTGCTGCCGATGGCGACCAGCCAGGATCATAAGCGCGTGGGCGACGGCGATACCGGCCCGAACACCGGCGGTATGGGCGCTTATTCTCCGGCGCCTGTGGTGACAGATGACGTGCATCAGCGCACGATGGAGCGGATTATTTGGCCAACCGTGCGCGGTATGGCGCAAGAAGGCAACACCTACACCGGTTTCCTGTATGCCGGTCTGATGATCGATAAACAGGGCAACCCGAAGGTGATTGAGTTTAACTGCCGCTTTGGCGACCCGGAAACGCAACCGATTATGCTGCGGATGCAATCTGACCTGGTGGAGCTGTGCCTCGCCGCCTGCGAAGGCAAGCTGGACGAGAAAGTTTCCCGCTGGGACCCGCGTGCGTCGCTGGGCGTCGTGATGGCAGCCGGAGGTTATCCGGGCGATTACCGTACGGGTGATGTTATTCACGGTTTGCCGCTGGAAGAAGTGGCTGACGGCAAAGTGTTTCAGGCCGGAACGCAACTGTCTGCCAACGAACAGGTATTAACCAGCGGCGGTCGCGTGCTCTGCGTGACGGCGCTGGGCGACACCGTGGCGCAAGCGCAACAGCGTGCCTATGCTCTGATGCGCGATATCCACTGGGACGGCTGTTTCTGCCGCAAGGATATCGGCTACCGCGCGATTGCACGCGAGCAGAACTAACGCAGCCGGGCGGGCGGCCTCAGAGTGGTCGCCCGTCGTGGCATCATTACCCTGCATCAAAAGCTTTTTTCTGTCGGTTGCCAGCGGCAAAAATCTTCATTAGCCACCAGCAGCAGCTGCGCACCTTCCGGCGATTCCAGCCAGGCGACGCTTACGGCTTTCGAAGAGTGGCGCTGGCGTTGCCCGATATGCCTGAGGGCTGACTCATCCAGTTCAGGCTGCAACACCTGCCCTTCGCACGTTTTAATGGTGCCATTTTGCTGCCACTGCCCCTGGCGCAGCACCACACGCCCCTGACGCAGCGCGTCGCTGGTCTGGCGGATTTGCGTGGCGCGATAGCGATATAAGGCAACCTGATCGCTGGAGAGCTGCTGTTTTTGCCCGTTGACTTCACGCTGCATAAAATTCAGTTCGCCGCTTTCGTCAAAGCGTACGCGAACATGCTCCGGCGGCGTACTGTAAACAGTAAATTCAATGAGCGTTAACGCATCGCCCTGCCAGCGGTATTCCCCCAGCCATGTGTTGCCCTGATTCCAGGGGCTAAAGGCGGAAAGCAGATGCGTCTCTCCACCTGAATCTTTGCGCCAGATCCGCACTGCTCCCCGATCGTCAGCAAAACCGCTGGCGGTAAAGGGAGGCAGTGAGGAATCATGGCTACAGGCAGTCAGTAACAGTACGCCAGCCAGCATCCGCGAGCGACGCCAGAATGACAAAAGGGGCGTCACCGCCCCTTCGTTAAAACTGTTCCCTGCCATGCTGCCTTACTTAACAGCGTCTTTCAGCGCTTTACCAGAAACAAACGCCGGCACGTTAGCTGCAGCGATTTTGATTTCTTTACCGGTCTGCGGGTTGCGGCCAGTACGCTCAGCGCGGTGGTTCACTTTGAAGGTACCGAAACCAACGAGTTGTACAGCATCACCTTCTTTCAGAGACTCAGTAACAGCAGCCAGGAAGGATTCCAGTGCAGCTTTCGCCTGCGCTTTAGACAGGTCGGCCTTGTCTGCAATTACATCAATCAGTTGAGTCTTATTCATAAGTTATCCTTTCAATGTGTTTATCGCTTGCTAAGCATCGAGTGCGACGGAAATGCCTTATAAAGCACTCTCCTGCATACACGCACCGATAGCCACTTTTTTTCGCCCCCCAAATGTAGACCAGACAAGGGTACGAAGGGAAGCCTTCTGGCACGACAAAACAGGCGTTAAATCACGTTTTATTGTCTCATTGCTGCAAATTTATACCGATATTGCTTTGGGAGAGCTCGCGCAGGTCCGCGCGCAGCCCCTTAATCAAATCAATATCGCGCTCTTCACAGTCGGCCAGAAGACGGAAAATCTCCCACTGAACGTCCCATTCTTGCTCTACCGCCGGGTTAATTTTCAGCTCGTCGTCCGTCATTTCCCGACCTTGCTGCGTCATTTCCAGCATCGCGACGGTCGTAATAGACGTTTTACTCACTTCAACGGCATGTTCCAGCGTTTCGCCGCTCAGACGTGAATGTATTAATTCACTCAATGCAACACAGGCATCAATAGCCGGATAAACACCGTAGAGATCGTAATCAGCCGCATCCGGGATCGCTTCTTCAAGCTTTTCCAGCTGGCTGTCGAAATTCACCTTTGCCCCTTTGACGATTTCGGTTTCCCAGATAAGGTCCAGAATCCGGCGATACAACAGCGCATCGCCAAAACCCGTCTGCTGGCAGAACATGGCGTAATTCGGGTACATGCGTTCGCACAGACAGGCCATAAAGACCACATGTTGCCAGCTTTCGAGCTTTTCCAGGCGCAGGTGAATTGGGTTTTGTAACATGATTGCTTCTCAAAGACGTTAATGCGCGCAGTTTACCTGATATTGCGCTGAATTTCCTGCCATCGCGCAAATGCCGGGCGACCTGACGCCACCGCATCGGCCCAGCGCGTCGGCTCCGGTAAACGGTAGCCTTTTATACAGCGCTGCACCCATGCCAGCGCGCTATCCTGGCTGACACGATGCCCGGTGGTGACGAATAACGGATTACAGCGCGCTTTACTGCGCCACACCCATGCCAGCTTCTCGCCTTTATCCATAAGCGGCGCCAGTGCGCCTGGCTCATCGGAAAGCGGCTCAAATTTACCGCACAGGCGTTTTTTCGCCACGCCGATAGTCGGCACATCCACCAGCAGCCCAAAATGGCTGGCCACGCCCAGGCGGCGCGGGTGAGAAATGCCGTGACCATCAACAAACAGCAGATCCGGTTTTTGCGACAGCATCTCCCACGCCGCCAGCAGCGCAGGGTATTCACGAAATGAGAGGAAGCCGGGGATGTAAGGCATGGTGGTGGGAATGCGCGCCACCTGATACTCCAGAAGCTCAAGCGATGGCCAGGACAACAGCACCATCGCTGCTCGCGTCACTTCGCCGCCCTGCTCGAAACCAACATCCGCGCCACCGATGAAGGTTGGCGGGTCCTTATCAAGACGATCCTCACGGATGACTGACGAGGCGAGTTCAATTTGCTGAGCGCGTAATGACGCGAGATCCATAATTGCTCCTTATTGATGCCAGGAGGCCGACAGACGGTGTACCGCCTCGACAAATGCTCCTGCATGTTCCGGCGGAACATCCTGATGGATGCCGTGACCGAGGTTAAATACGTGGCCTTCGCCTTTGCCGAAACCGGCAAGGATAGTCGCCACTTCTTCTTCGATGCGTTCAGGCGCTGCATACAGCATAGATGGGTCCATATTGCCTTGCAGCGCGACTTTATCGCCCACGCGACGGCGTGCATCCGCGATGTCGGTTGTCCAGTCCAGACCCAGCGCGTCGCAGCCGGTTTGCGCCATCGCTTCCAGCCACTGCCCGCCGCCTTTGGTAAACAGCGTCACCGGCACGCGGCGGCCTTCGTTTTCACGCAGCAATCCATCAACGATTTTGTGCATGTAGTAGAGAGAGAACTGCTGGTAATCGCGCCCGGTCAGCACGCCGCCCCAGGTGTCAAAAATCATCACCGACTGGGCACCCGCGCGGATCTGCGCGTTCAGATAAAGCGTAACGCTTTGCGCCAGCTTATCCAGTAACGCATGGAGAGTCAGCGGCTCGGCATACATCATTTTTTTGATAACGGTGAAGGCTTTACTGCTGCCGCCTTCCACCATGTAGGTCGCCAGCGTCCACGGGCTGCCGGAGAAGCCTATCAGCGGTACTTCGCCTTTCAGCTCACGGCGGATTGTACGCACCGCGTTCATCACGTAACCCAGCTCGTTTTCCGGGTCCGGCACCGGCAGCTTATCGACATCCGCTTTGCAGGTCACGGGGGAGGCAAAACGCGGGCCTTCACCGGCTTCAAAATAGAGCCCGAGGCCCATTGCATCCGGGACGGTTAAAATATCCGAGAAGAGGATCGCCGCATCCAGCGGGTAGCGGCGCAGCGGTTGTAGCGTCACTTCACAGGCCAGCTCGGCGTTTTTGCACAGCGACATAAAATCACCCGCTTGCGCGCGCGTGGCTTTATATTCCGGTAAATAGCGGCCCGCCTGGCGCATCATCCACACTGGCGTCATATCTACTGGCTGGCGCTGTAACGCGCGCAGGTAACGATCGTTTTTTAGTTCGGTCATTTTTGGTTCCTTAAGCGTCAGGCGACCAGTATATACACCTTATTCGTCATCTGCCCGACACATCGCCACCGTGTCTTCGATCAAACGCCGCGCCACCGTGCCGGGAGGCGGCAGCAAGGGCAGCGCATCGTAGCGATACCAGCCCGCATCCAGCAGTTCTTTAGGATCGATTTTAATCTCGCCGCTATCATATTCCGCCATAAACGCGGTCATCAGCGACTGGGGAAACGGCCAGGGTTGCGAGGTGACATAACGTAAATTTTTCACCTTGATACTGCTCTCTTCCATGACCTCTCGCGCCACGGCCTGTTCAAGGGTTTCGCCCACTTCGACAAACCCGGCCAGCACCGTGTAGATGCCGTTGCGATGGCGCGTATGCTGGGCCAGCAAGATGCTGTCGCCACGGCGAATGGCAACAATAATGCAGGGCGCAATTTGCGGGTAGTAACGTTCGCGGCAATGGGAGCAAAGCATCGCCCATTCGGTTTTGCTCGGATGCATGGTGTGCCCGCAGTAGCCACAAAACCTGTGCGAGCGGTAAAATTCAGCCAGTTGCACACCGCGCCCGGCCAGCTGAAACAGGCCAACATCCTGATCGATAACCTGGCGCACAGACCCCATATCCTGGTGGCGATGCTGGCGGATCATCCATACCGGTTCGCCCAGCCATTCCCCGATATGTAATGCGCTTTCACCCACAAGATTAAAATTTCCTGCCGCGCCATGTGGTAATTCTCCGCCGGGCAACCATAATTTTTGTTCATGGCTGACGATCCACCAGCCATAATCGCGTGCTTCAATAATACGTACCATTGCACTACCTTAGCTTCACTGGCATGTTATTAACATTATTATTACATTTTTCGGGACTTACCTATTTGCGGAGCCATTATGCTAAACCAGCTACAAACCCTGACAGAGCGCATTGGAGGCAGTAACAAGTTAGTCGACCACTGGCTGATCGCGCGTAAGCAGCTTCTCGTTTCCTACTACAATCTGGTTGGCATCAAACCTGGCAAAGGCTCGTATTTGCAGCTTAATGAAAAAGCGCTGGACGATTTTTGTCATAACCTGGTGGAGTACCTTTCCGCAGGCCACTTTAGTATTTATGAACGCATCATCAGCGAAATGGAAGGCAACAGCCCACTTTTTGCTGCGACGCAAATTTATCCTCTCCTTGAGGCCAACACCATCCAGATAATGGGTTACTACGACACGCATCTGGAAAATGCTATCGATGACGACAATTGGCTTGGATTCCAGCAGGCGCTGTCCAGCATCGGCGAAGCGCTGGACGCACGCTTTACGCTGGAAGATAAGCTGATAATGCTGGCTTTTGATAACAACCTCAGCGAAAGCGCGAACGATGAAAGCAATCTGGTGCGCCCCGCTTGAGTTATTAACGGTTAACGCGTAGTTTACATAAAGTATCTCCCGCCTGCGGGCGGGATTTTTATCTTGTCGGAGTGCCAATATTCCACAAAATCATTCGCGATGCGCCAGGGCGGCAAGTTCGTGAATCTCCGGGAGCTTACATAAGTAAGTAACTGAGTGAGCGAACGCAGCCAACAAAGCGGCAGCGTGAAGGATGAAGTGGTTTCCACAAAATCATTCGCGATGCGCCAGGGCGGCAAGTTCGTGAATCTCCGGGAGCTTACATAAGTAAGTAACTGAGTGAGCGAACGCAGCCAACAAAGAGGCAGCGTGAAGGATGAAGTGGTTTCCACAAAATCATTCGCGATGCGCCAGGGCAGCAAGTTCGTGAATCTCCGGGAGCTTACATAAGTAAGTAACTGAGTGAGCGGACGCAGCCAACAAAGCGGCAGCGTGAGAGATGAAGTGGTTTCCACAAAATCATTCGCGGTGCGTCGAGGCGGCAAGTTCGTGAATCCCCGGGAGCTTACATAAGTAAGTAACTGAGTGAGCGGACGCAGCCAACAAAGAGGCAGCGTGAAGGATGAAGTGGAAAAGGCTGAGACCGTTAATTCGGGATCCGCGGAACCTGATCAGGTTAAAACCTGCGAAGGGAACAAGAGTAATCCTTACACACAACCCCTTTTTAGGCGGTTTGCTGCTATTACTCCATCCGTCGTCTGGCAAGCCATCTCCTTAAATCTGGAATGAGCTATGTCTGCAAATACACTATCACGCCGTGAACAACGCGCCCTGGCGCAGCACTTTATCGATACGCTGGAAGGCACCGCGTTCCCTAATTCACAACGTATTTACATTACCGGTTCCCAACCGGACATCCGCGTGCCCATGCGCGAGATAGCGCTGAGCCCGACGCTTGTCGGCGGCACGAAAGCCCAGCCGCAGTACGTCGAAAACGAAGCGATACCGGTTTATGACACCTCCGGCCCTTACGGCGATCCGGCAGTCAATATCGATGTGCAACAAGGGCTGGCGAAACTGCGCGCGCCGTGGATTGCCGCGCGGGATGACAGCGAAACCCTTGATGAACGCAGCTCTGCGTACACTAAAGCGCGGCTGGCGGATGACGGCCTGGACAATTTGCGCTTTCGTGGCTTACTCACGCCGCGACGCGCCAAAGCAGGCCAGCGCGTCACTCAACTGCACTATGCACGCCAGGGCATTGTCACCCCGGAGATGGAGTTTATCGCGCTGCGTGAAAATATGGGGCGTGAGCGTATTCGTGGCGAAGTCCTGCGCAGGCAACATCCTGGCGAAGGGTTTGGCGCACGCTTAGCGGAAAATATCACCCCTGAGTTTGTGCGTGATGAGGTGGCGGCCGGGCGTGCGATTATTCCGGCGAATATCAACCACCCTGAATCAGAACCGATGATTATCGGTCGTAACTTTCTGGTCAAAGTGAACGCTAATATCGGCAACTCAGCGATCACCTCGTCGATTGAAGAAGAGGTGGAAAAACTGGTGTGGTCTACCCGCTGGGGGGCAGACACGGTAATGGATCTCTCAACCGGGCGCTATATTCATGAAACCCGTGAATGGATCTTGCGCAACAGCCCGGTGCCGATCGGCACAGTACCGCTCTACCAGGCGCTGGAGAAGGTCAACGGGATCGCCGAAGATCTTAGCTGGCCGGTGTTCCGCGATACGCTGTTGGAGCAGGCCGAGCAAGGGGTGGATTACTTCACCATCCATGCGGGCGTCCTGCTGCGCTATGTGCCGATGACCGCGCAACGCCTGACGGGCATCGTCTCGCGCGGCGGTTCTATCATGGCAAAATGGTGCCTCTCCCATCATCAGGAAAACTTCCTCTACAGCCATTTCCGCGAGATTTGCGAAATCTGCGCCGCCTACGATGTGTCGCTGTCGCTGGGCGATGGCTTGCGCCCTGGTTCCATACAGGATGCGAATGATGAAGCGCAGTTTGCCGAGCTGCATACGTTGGGCGAGCTGACAAAAATTGCCTGGGAATATGATGTGCAGGTGATGATTGAAGGCCCCGGCCATGTACCGATGCAGATGATCCGCCGCAATATGACCGAGGAGCTGGAGCACTGCCACGAAGCGCCTTTTTATACGCTTGGACCATTGACCACCGATATCGCGCCGGGCTATGACCACTTCACCTCCGGCATCGGTGCGGCGATGATTGGCTGGTTCGGTTGCGCAATGCTGTGTTACGTCACGCCGAAAGAGCATCTCGGGCTGCCAAATAAAGAAGATGTCAAACAGGGGCTTATCACTTACAAAATAGCCGCTCATGCCGCCGATCTGGCAAAAGGACACCCTGGCGCGCAGATCCGCGACAACGCGATGTCGAAGGCGCGTTTTGAATTCCGCTGGGAAGATCAGTTCAACCTCGCGCTCGACCCCTTCACCGCCCGCGCTTATCACGATGAAACCCTGCCGCAGGAGTCGGGAAAAGTGGCGCACTTTTGCTCCATGTGTGGGCCGAAATTCTGCTCGATGAAAATCTCTCAGGAAGTGCGCGATTACGCCGCAGCGCAAGCCATCGAAGTTGGCATGCATGAGAAGTCGCAAGATTTCCGTGCGCAGGGCGGCGAAATCTACCTGAAAAAGGAGGGCGTATGATGTACCAGCCTGATTTCCCGCCAGTACCCTTGCGCCTCGGACTCTACCCGGTGGTCGATAGCGTCGAATGGATTGCCCGCCTGCTGGAGGCTGGCGTGCGGACAATACAGCTGCGCATCAAAGATAAGCGTGATGAAGAGGTCGAAGGCGACGTGGCAGCGGCCATCGCGCTCGGACAACGCTACAACGCGCGGCTATTTATCAATGATTACTGGCGCCTGGCGATCAAGCATCAGGCGTACGGTGTCCATCTCGGCCAGGAAGACCTGGAAACGACCGACCTGAGCGCCATCCGTGCCGCCGGGCTGCGCCTGGGTGTTTCGACGCATGACGATATGGAGATCGACGTGGCGCTGGCCGCGCGCCCTTCCTACATTGCCCTCGGCCATGTTTTCCCCACGCAAACTAAACAGATGCCTTCCGCGCCGCAAGGGCTGGCGCAACTGGCGCGACATATTGAGCGGCTGAAAGATTACCCCACGGTCGCGATCGGCGGTATCAGCCTTGCGCGCGCGCCGGACGTACTGGCGACAGGTGTCGGTAGCATTGCGGTGGTCAGCGCGATCACTCAGGCCGCAGACTGGCGGCAGGCTACCGCGCAACTGCTTGAACTGGCGGGGGTGGGCGATGAATGATCAGGCGTTTATGCGCTACAGTCGGCAAATTTTGCTGGAAGATATCGCCGTCACCGGGCAGCAAAAACTGTTACACAGCCGGGTGCTGGTTATCGGTCTCGGCGGGCTTGGCGCGCCCGCCGCGGTATATCTTGCCGGTGCCGGGATCGGGACGCTGGTGCTGGCAGACGATGACACGGTGCACCTGAGCAACCTCCAGCGGCAGATCCTCTTCACCACAGAGGATATCAACGCCCCCAAAGTTCAGGTAACCGCCCGCCGTCTGGCACAACTCAACCCGGATATTGCACTGGTTGCACTGCAACAACGGCTTAGCGGCGAGGCGTTACATCAGCAGGTAGCGCAGGCGGATGTGGTGCTGGATTGTAGCGACAACATGCAGACACGCCAGGCCGTTAATGCGGCCTGCGTGGCGCTCTCCACACCGCTGATTACCGCCAGCGCAGTCGGTTTTGGTGGCCAGCTTATGGTGCTGACGCCGCCCTGGCGCCAGGGGTGCTACCGTTGCCTGTGGCCGGACGATAGCGAACCGGCGCGCAACTGCCGCACCGCAGGGATTGTCGGCCCCGTCGTCGGGGCGATGGGCACAATGCAAGCGCTGGAAGCCATCAAACTGTTAAGCGGTATGCCGACGGCCAGCGGCGAGCTGCGCTTATTCGATGCGCGCAGCAACCTGTGGCGAACGCTGGCGCTACGCCGCAGTGCGGGCTGCCCGGTATGCGGAGGGCAACATGCAGATACACTTCAATGATGAGCCGATGCAATGCATGCCCGGGCTTTCGGTGACGACCCTGCTCGACCAGCTAACGCAGTTAAAACCCGGCGTGGCGCTGGCATTAAACGAACAGATCCTGCCGCGCGAGCAGTGGGATGACCATCTTGTGCAGGACGGCGATCGCATCCTGCTGTTTCAGGTGATTGCCGGAGGCTGACATGCTACGTATCGCTGATAAAACATTTTCTTCGCGGTTATTTACCGGCACCGGCAAATTCGCCACCTCGCAACTGATGGTCGATGCTATTCACGCATCTGGCAGCCAGCTGGTGACGCTGGCGATGAAGCGCGTCGATCTGCGCCAGCGCAATGATGCCATTCTGCAACCGTTACTGGATGCAGGCGTGACGCTGCTGCCAAACACGTCCGGCGCGAAAAACGCCGAAGAAGCCATTTTTGCCGCACAGCTGGTGCGCGAAGCGCTGGGAACCCACTGGTTAAAACTGGAGATCCACCCGGATGCCCGCTGGCTGCTTCCCGATCCTATCGAAACGCTGCGCGCGGCGCAGAAGCTGGTGCAAATGGGTTTTGTTGTATTGCCCTACTGCGGTGCCGACCCGGTGCTGTGCAAACGCCTGGAAGAAGCGGGCTGTGCGGCGGTGATGCCGCTCGGTGCGCCGATTGGCTCAAATCAGGGGTTGGAAACCCGCGCCATGCTGGAGATTATTATCGAGCAGGCCCGCGTACCGGTGGTGATTGATGCCGGAATCGGCGCGCCAAGCCATGCCACGCTAGCGCTGGAAATGGGCGCCGATGCCGTGCTGGTGAATACGGCTATCGCCGTGGCCGACGATCCGGTCAGGATGGCGCGCGCCTTCCGCCTTGCGGTAGAAGCGGGCGAACTGGCGCGCCTGGCGATACCAGGCGCACGCCAGCGTTATGCAACGGCCACCAGCCCGCTAACCGGTTTTCTGGAGGCATCCGAATGATAACGTTTACCGAACGCTGGCGGCAGCTGAACTGGGACGATATCCGCCTGCGAATCAACAGCAAAACCCCGGCAGACGTAGAGTGCGCCCTTAACGCCCGGCAAGTGTCGCGCGAAGACCTGATGGCGCTGCTCTCACCTGCTGCCAGCGACTTTCTGGAACCTCTGGCGCAGCGGGCGCAACGCCTGACCCGGCAACGCTTTGGCAACACGGTAAGTTTCTATGTCCCGCTCTATCTCTCGAATCTCTGCGCCAATGACTGCACCTATTGCGGCTTCTCGATGAGCAATCATCTCAAGCGCAAAACGCTGGATGAACAGGAGATTGCGCGCGAATGCGCAGCGCTGCGCGAGCTGGGTTTTGAGCATCTTTTATTAGTCACGGGCGAGCACCAGGGAAAAGTCGGGATGGACTATTTTCGTCGCCATTTCCCCGCTATTCGCCGCAATTTCGCGTCGCTTCAAATGGAGGTGCAGCCGCTTTCGCAAGATGAGTACGCCGAGCTTAAAACGTTAGGGCTGGATGGCGTCATGGTCTACCAGGAGACCTATCACCAAAGCATCTATGCACAGCACCATTTGCGCGGTAAAAAACAGGACTTTTTCTGGCGGCTGGAAACGCCGGACAGACTGGGTCGCGCGGGTATCGACAAGATTGGCCTCGGCGCGCTGATAGGCCTTTCCGACAACTGGCGAGTGGATTGTTATATGGTGGCGGAGCATCTGCTATGGCTACAGCAGCACTACTGGCAGAGTCGCTACTCGGTCTCATTCCCGCGTTTGCGCCCGTGCGCCGGGGGAATTCCTCCCGCCTCGCTAATGGATGAGCGGCAACTGGTGCAAACCATTTGCGCTTTTCGCTTGCTGGCACCGGATGTGGAGCTGTCGCTCTCGACGCGGGAATCCCCGCACTTTCGCGATCACGTTATTCCCCTGGCCATTAACAATGTCAGCGCGTTTTCCAAAACCCAGCCAGGCGGGTACGCGGACAATAATCCAGAGCTGGAGCAGTTTGCGCCCCACGACGAGCGACGCCCGCAGGAGGTTGCCCGCGCCCTGATAGCCCGTGGGTTACAACCTGTATGGAAAGACTGGGATAGCTGGTTGGGACGCACGCCGCAAAAAAACAGCAATGCGCTGAAAATGGGTTAAATTTTCCCGAGTTGCTACGAGAAACATAAATCGGGCCGTCGCCATAATTTGCCGGGCGGTTCATAGTGCGCAGGTCATAGCCTTTATTGACCGGAGCGGGTAACCTCAGAGACCATGGCCCGCTCCGCTTTTTTTCCTCTTTAGCGTTAAAACCTGCCCAAAGGGTTATTTTTAAGACAAAATATAATAAGGAGTAATATTTGACCAAAAAACGTTCGGTGCGCAGTATACTTTTCATCCAGATAAAAAACGCGGCACTGATGCTGCGGAGCTAAACCCCGTGCTGCACCTGCACAATGATTTCCCGCTACTCGCTGCATGCTCAAGGATAAGAAAATGCACAGCAGACAACTTTCTTTCACCACACCGATTCTGATCAGTATCGTCGGGATTTTCCTCAGCTTTCTCGTCATCGCTATTATGGTGACGTTGGGCCAGCGTAGAGAAATCATGGAGAAGTACCATGAAATTAACCGCCATTTTGTCCATAACCTGGCGATTAACTACACGCAGTCTGTCCTGCGGGAAAATGACCATGTGATTAACCGTGCCGCCACATTTTATGCGCGGGAAGATCAGATGAACCTCACTATCAACATTGATCCTGAAACCGGGCTGCAGCAATTGATGCAGCTGCTGGCGCTGCTTCCCTCGACCTCATCGCTGGTGCTCGCGGACACCCAGGGCCATTACCTGCGCGCCCCGGCGGTGGTAACAGATAGCGAAACGCAACATTTTGATCCCCGAAAACGGCCCTGGTATATGCATCAGGCCGACTCCAGCCCATTTAATCACTACACCGGTATTTACCGCGACTATTTTACCCATACGCCGACGGTGACGATTTATACACCGATCATTGCACCAAACGGCAAGCTAAAAGGAACGCTGGCGTTTAATCTGGACCTGGCGTCCATGGGCTACACCCTGCGCGCCATGCAACCACCGATGCAGGGTGAGTTCCTTGTGGTGAATCGCGCCGGGCAAGTCCTGCAACATCCCGATAGCGGAGAGCTATTTAAATACGTCGTCAGCCCTGAGCTGTTGTCGAAGATGACCAGCGGTGAGGGCACGCTTTTTGATGAAAAGTCCTCAACCTGGTATTACTACTACTCTTTCACCAACCCGGACTGGTTTACGCTCTACAAAGTCACCACCGCGACGTTAGACAATATGACCCGCCACGAAACCATGATTGTGGGCTGGGGTTTTGCTACCGCAGCGGTGTTTATCATTCTGTTCGGCCTTTACTTGCGCCATGCCTCGCGCAATGTGCTGATGAATATCATCAACGCGATAAAAACCGGGGATGTTCAGCGCGCGCCGAAACTGGAAGCGATGCTCAGTCGCGCCATCATCAGTCGTAAAGAGCGTGAAGAGACATGGGTGCGCCAGGCCACGATGGATGCTTTAACAAACTGTAAAAACCGTCGCGCTTTTGATAGCGATATCTCTGCACTGATGACAGAGAATCAACCTTTTGCGCTAGCCTTGCTGGATGTCGACAACTTTAAATCCATCAATGACACCTGGGGGCATTTAAACGGCGACATTGTGCTGCGCAACGTTGCCCGGGAGGGCATCACCTTGCTGCAACCGCTGGGAATATCCATCTATCGTTACGGGGGTGAGGAGTTTGCGGTTATCTTCCCGGATGAGCATGTAGAGGATGCTTATGCCTTGATGGAAAAATGGCGCATCAAAGTGGATGAGCGCGTCTGGCGTGAAGAAGGGTTGCATGTGTCGTTTAGTGCGGGCCTTGGCGAGTGGAATATGGAGCCGCTTGAGCAGTTGATTTCCCGCGTAGACGAAGCGCTTTACCAGGCCAAGCTGCAGGGAAAAAATCAGATACAACATGCGAGTATGGGTTAAATTTCTGCGCGTTGTAACCGGTTTCAGACTGTTACGCCTTTCTTTGTGATGCCAGACACACAATCACAGTAAAGCAGTTGTTGAACCTGCCGCCGGGAGATAATTATCAATTATCACTTCAACACCGAGGCGGACTATGAAAAACATTGTTCTGTGTTGTGCGGCCGGTATGTCCACCAGCATGTTAGTACAACGTATGAAAGACGCAGCGCAAAAGAAAGGCGTCGAAGTCACCATCAAAGCGGTACCTGTGGCAGAGTTTAAGGACAATATTGCGACAGCAGACATCGTCTTGCTGGGGCCGCAGGTGAAGTATGAGCTGGCAAAATTGCAGGAGCAGGCAGAGCCGCTGGGTAAGAAAGTCGCGGTTATCGATATGATGGATTACGGCATGATGAAAGGCGATGCCGTGCTGGAAAAAGCCCTCAAACTGCTGGAGTGAGCGCATGGAAGATTTAGAAACCACCATTATGGAGCTGCTGGTGAACGCGGGAGCGGCGCGAAGCGCGGCGCTATCAGCACTGCAGCTGGCGCGCAAAGGCGATTTCGACGAGGCTGAAAAAGCGATGGAAGAGTCGCGCGAGTTTGTTAAAGGCGCTCATAAAATACAGACCCAGCTGATAGGGCTGGATGAAGGCACCGGCAAATTACCGGTGAATCTGATCACGGTTCATTCGCAGGATCATTTAATGAATGCCATGGTGATTCAGGATCTGGCTGGCGACATGATAGAGCTGTATCGACGGCTGCCGCCGCGCGATTAATGCTTTCTGCTTTTGTCAGGCAATCTGTTTTTATCTGACAATAGAGTGCCTGACAAACATAAAAAAAACCCGCCGAAGCGGGTTTTTTATTACGAGAAACGATTACTCGTTGTCTGAGCCACCCAGACCTGCGTTCAGCAGTTCTGCCAGGCTGGCGGAAGCTTCTTCCGCGCTCACCTGCGGCGCTGCCGGCAGTTCGCCCGCTGCGCGACGGCGCATACGATCCTGGTGGTACGCATAACCGGTACCCGCCGGGATCAGACGCCCCACGATCACGTTCTCTTTCAGACCGCGCAGTTCGTCGCGTTTGCCCGCAACAGCTGCTTCGGTAAGCACACGTGTCGTCTCCTGGAACGATGCCGCGGAGATGAAGGACTCGGTTGCCAGAGACGCTTTGGTGATACCCAGCAGATCGCGTGCATAAGTCGCAGCGATTTTGCCGTTCGCTTCCAGTTCGCGGTTAGCGATCTTGACGCGAGAGTATTCAACCTGCTCACCTTCCAGGAACTCGGAGCTGCCCGCGTTCATGATGGTGGCTTTACGCAGCATCTGACGAACGATAACTTCGATGTGCTTATCGTTGATCTTAACGCCCTGCAGACGGTAAACGTCCTGCACTTCGTTCACGATGTAACGCGTTACGGCGTGAACACCACGCAGACGCAGAATGTCGTGCGGTGCTTCCGGACCGTCGGAAACCACGTCACCACGTTCTACACGCTCGCCTTCAAACACGTTGAGCTGACGCCATTTCGGGATCATCTCTTCGTACGGCTCGCTACCGTCAACCGGCGTGATCACCAGACGGCGTTTACCTTTGGTTTCTTTACCGAAGGAAATGATACCGCTGATTTCTGCCAGAATCGCCGGCTCTTTCGGACGACGGGCTTCGAACAGGTCCGCAACGCGCGGCAGACCACCGGTAATATCCTTGGTACCGCCGGATTCCTGCGGAATACGCGCCAGGGTATCACCTGAGCTGATCTGCACGCCATCTTCCAGCTGCACAATCGCTTTACCCGGCAGGAAGTACTGCGCAGGCATATCAGTGCCTGGGATCAGAACGTCGTTGCCGTTAGCGTCAACGATTTTCAGCGCCGGACGCAGGTCTTTACCACCGGTAGTACGCTCTGCAGAGTCCAGAACCACCAGCGAAGAAAGGCCGGTCAGTTCGTCGGTCTGACGTGTAATGGTCTGGCCGTCAATCATATCGGTGAAGCGGATGAAACCGCTCACTTCGGTGATAACCGGCATGGTGTGCGGGTCCCAGTTCGCCACGGTTTCGCCGCCGGCAACCTGCTCGCCATCACCCTTCGCCATTACCGCACCGTAAGGCACTTTATAGCTTTCTTTGGTACGACCAAATTCGTCGATCAGTTTCAGCTCAGTGTTACGGGAGGTGATAACCAGTTTACCGCTGGAGTTCACAACCGTCTTCGCGTTGCTCAGGCGGATGCTACCTTTGTTTTTCACCTGGATGCTGGATTCAGCAGCCGCACGAGATGCCGCACCACCGATGTGGAACGTACGCATCGTCAGCTGTGTACCCGGCTCACCGATGGACTGTGCTGCGATAACACCGATCGCTTCACCTTTGTTGATGATGTGGCCACGCGCCAGGTCACGACCATAGCAGTGAGCACACACACCAAAGTCGGTGTCACAAGATACAACGGAACGCACTTTTACGCTGTCTACGGAGTTCGCTTCCAGCAGGTCACACCATTGCTCGTTCAGCAGCGTGTTGCGTGGAACCAGAATGTCCGCAGTACCCGGCTTCAGAACGTCTTCAGCGGTGACACGACCCAGTACGCGATCGCGCAGCGGCTCTTTAACATCGCCACCTTCGATAACCGGCGTCATGGTGATCCCTTCAAGGGTGCCACAATCGTCTTCGGTTACAACCAGGTCCTGCGCCACGTCTACCAGACGACGAGTCAGGTAACCGGAGTTCGCCGTTTTCAGTGCGGTATCCGCCAGACCTTTACGCGCACCGTGGGTCGAGATGAAGTACTGGAGTACGTTCAGACCTTCACGGAAGTTCGCGGTGATCGGCGTTTCAATGATGGAGCCATCCGGCTTCGCCATCAGACCACGCATACCCGCAAGCTGACGAATCTGGGCCGCAGAACCACGCGCACCGGAGTCGGCCATCATGTAGATACTGTTAAAGGAAACCTGCTGCTCTTCCTGGCCGTCACGGTTAATCACGGTTTCGGTTTGCAGGTTATCCATCATCGCTTTGGATACGCGATCGTTCGCCGCAGCCCAAATATCGATAACTTTGTTATAGCGTTCGCCCGCGGTAACCAGGCCAGACTGGAACTGTTCCTGAATCTCAGCAACTTCCGCTTCCGCTTCAGAGATGATCTCGTGTTTTTTCTCCGGGATGACCATGTCATCGATACCAACGGATGCACCTGAACGCGCTGCATAAGCAAAGCCGGTGTACATCGTCTGGTCCGCAAAAATAACTGTCGGTTTCAGGCCCAGAATGCGGTAACAGGTGTTCAGCATTTTGGAGATTGCTTTCTTGCCCAGCGCCTGGTTGACGATGGAGAAAGGCAGACCTTTCGGCACGATCATCCACAGAATCGCACGGCCAACGGTCGTGTCTTTCAGGCTGGTTTTCGCGACGAATTCACCGTTAGCGTCTTTTTCGTATTCAGTGATACGCACTTTAACGCGCGCATGCAGAGAGGCCAGGCCAGCGCGGTAAATACGCTCAGCTTCTTTCGGGCCAGTCAGCACCATGCCTTCGCCTTTGGCGTTAACACAGTCACGGGTCATGTAGTACAGACCCAGTACAACGTCCTGAGACGGAACGATGATAGGTTCGCCGTTCGCCGGAGACAGGATGTTGTTGGTAGACATCATCAGCGCACGCGCTTCGAGCTGGGCTTCCAGCGTCAGCGGTACGTGAACAGCCATCTGGTCACCATCGAAGTCGGCGTTATATGCCGCACAAACCAGCGGGTGCAGCTGGATAGCTTTACCTTCGATAAGTACCGGTTCAAACGCCTGGATACCCAGACGGTGCAGCGTCGGCGCACGGTTCAGCAGTACCGGGTGTTCGCGGATAACTTCGTCCAGGATATCCCAAACGACAGCTTCTTCGCGCTCAACCATTTTCTTCGCGGCTTTGATGGTGGTGGCCAGGCCACGCAGTTCCAGCTTGCCGTAAATAAACGGTTTGAACAGCTCCAGCGCCATTTTCTTCGGCAGACCGCACTGATGCAGACGCAGGTATGGACCTACGGTGATTACAGAACGACCGGAGTAGTCAACACGCTTACCGAGCAGGTTCTGACGGAAACGACCCTGTTTACCTTTGATCATATCGGCCAAAGATTTCAGCGGACGCTTGTTGGAACCGGTGATCGCACGACCGCGACGGCCGTTATCCAGCAGGGCGTCAACCGCTTCCTGCAGCATACGTTTTTCGTTGCGTACGATGATGTCCGGCGCCGCCAGATCAAGCAGACGTTTCAGACGGTTGTTACGGTTGATCACGCGACGATACAGATCGTTAAGATCGGACGTTGCGAAACGCCCACCGTCCAGCGGTACCAGCGGACGCAGATCCGGCGGCAGTACTGGCAGAACGGTCAGGATCATCCACTCCGGCTTGTTACCAGACTGTACGAACGCTTCCAGCAGTTTGATACGCTTGGTCAGCTTCTTACGTTTGGTTTCGGAGTTGGTTTCGTTCAGCTCTTCGCGCAGCTGTTCGCACTCTTGCTCCAGATCCATGCTTTTCAGCAGGGCCTGAATAGCTTCGGCGCCCATTTTCGCGTCGAATTCGTCACCGAACTCTTCCAGCGCGTCCAGGTACTGTTCTTCGGTCAGGATCTGGTTACGTTCCAGATTGGTCATACCGCCTTCGATAACCACATAGGATTCGAAGTACAGAACGCGTTCGATATCGCGCAGCGGCATATCCAGCAGCAGGCCGATACGGGACGGCAGAGATTTCAGGAACCAAATATGCGCAGTTGGAGACGCCAGCTCAATGTGGCCCATGCGCTCACGACGCACTTTAGTCTGGGTCACTTCAACACCGCATTTCTCACAGATAACACCGCGGTGTTTCAGGCGCTTGTACTTACCGCACAGGCACTCGTAATCTTTTACTGGCCCGAAAATACGTGCGCAGAAAAGACCGTCACGCTCAGGTTTGAACGTACGGTAGTTAATGGTTTCCGGCTTTTTAACTTCACCAAAAGACCATGAACGGATCATGTCTGGCGAAGCCAGAGCAATTTTGATCGCATCAAACTCTTCGGTTTTAGTTTGCGCTTTCAGAAACTTTAATAAGTCTTTCACGGATTTGCTCCCGTCGGAGTTAGCACAATCTGGCGCCGGATATCACTCCGGCACCAGTGACCTGTTTGAGCGAGAGTTACTCGTCTTCCAGTTCGATGTTGATACCCAGCGAACGAATCTCTTTCAACAGTACGTTGAAGGACTCTGGCATGCCTGGTTCCATCTGGTGATTGCCGTCCACAATGTTTTTATACATTTTGGTACGACCGTTCACGTCATCAGACTTAACGGTAAGCATTTCCTGCAGGGTGTAAGCGGCACCGTATGCTTCCAGCGCCCACACTTCCATCTCCCCGAAACGCTGTCCACCGAACTGCGCCTTACCACCCAGCGGCTGCTGAGTAACCAGGCTATAAGAACCGGTAGAACGCGCGTGCATTTTATCGTCAACCAGGTGGTTCAGTTTCAGCATGTACATGTAGCCAACGGTAACCTGGCGCTCGAATTGCTCACCGGTACGACCGTCGAACAGGGTTATCTGACCAGAAGTCGGCAGACCGCCCAGCTGTAACAGTTCCTTGATTTCAGACTCTTTCGCACCGTCGAAGACCGGCGTTGCGATCGGCATGCCTTTACGCAGGTTTTCTGCCAGACGCAGAACCTCATCATCGCTGAAGGTGCTCAGGTCGACTTTCTGACGAACGTCAGCGCCCAGATCGTAGGCACGCTGGATGAATTCGCGCAGTTTCGCGACTTCCTGCTGCTGTTTCAGCATGGCGTTGATCTTGTCGCCAATACCTTTCGCAGCCATACCCAGGTGAGTTTCCAGGATCTGACCAATGTTCATACGAGACGGTACGCCCAGCGGGTTCAGTACGATGTCTACCGGCGTGCCGTTTTCATCGTAAGGCATATCTTCGATCGGGTTGATCTTGGAGATAACACCCTTGTTACCGTGACGACCTGCCATTTTATCACCAGGCTGGATCTGACGTTTAACGGCCAGATAAACCTTAACAATCTTCAGCACGCCCGGTGCCAGATCGTCGCCCTGAGTGATTTTGCGGCGTTTCGCTTCGAGTTTTTTCTCGAACTCGTGTTTCAGTTCGTCATACTGCTCAGCCAGCTGTTCCAGCTGATTTTGTTTCTCTTCGTCGGCCAGGCCCAGTTCCAGCCAGCGATCGCGCGGCAGCTTGTCGAGCTTCTCAGCTTCAACACCGCCAGCAACCAGCACAGCATGAATACGGCTAAACAGGCCAGCTTCGAGGATCTGCAGTTCTTCAGACAGGTCTTTTTTCGCCTGTTTGAGCTGCATCTCTTCGATTTCCAGCGCACGTTTGTCTTTTTCCACGCCATCGCGGGTAAAGACCTGAACGTCGATAACAGTACCGGAGACACCGTTCGGTACGCGCAGAGAAGAGTCTTTAACGTCAGACGCTTTCTCACCGAAGATCGCGCGCAGCAGTTTCTCTTCTGGCGTCAGCTGGGTTTCACCTTTCGGCGTTACCTTACCAACCAGAATGTCGCCGCCGGTCACTTCCGCACCGATATAAACGATACCGGACTCATCCAGTTTAGAGAGCGCAGCTTCACCCACGTTCGGGATATCAGCGGTGATCTCTTCCGGCCCCAGCTTGGTGTCACGGGACACACAGGCCAGTTCCTGGATGTGAATAGTGGTGAAACGATCTTCCTGGACTACACGCTCGGACACGAGGATGGAGTCTTCGAAGTTGTAACCGTTCCACGGCATGAACGCTACGCGCATGTTCTGACCGAGCGCCAGTTCACCGAGGTCGGTGGACGGACCATCTGCCAGCACGTCGCCGCGCTCAATCGGCTCACCCAAGGACACGCACGGCATCTGGTTGATGCAGGTGTTCTGGTTAGAACGGGTGTATTTGGTCAGGTTATAAATGTCGATACCTGCTTCGCCCGGGTACATCTCGTCTTCGTTAACTTTAATAACGATACGGGACGCATCCACGTACTGCACGGTACCGCCACGTTTAGCAACAGCGGTAACACCGGAGTCAACGGCAACAGCACGTTCCATACCGGTACCCACCAGCGGCTTATCAGCGCGCAGAGTCGGAACCGCCTGACGTTGCATGTTCGCACCCATCAATGCACGGTTGGCGTCATCGTGTTCCAGGAACGGAATCAGGGACGCACCGACGGAAACCACCTGCTGGGTGGAAACGTCCATATAGTCAACCTGGTCTGCGCTGAACAGGCTTGATTCGCCTTTGCTACGGCAGGTTACCAGATCGTCTACAAAACGACCTTCTTCCGTCAGATTGGTGTTCGCCTGCGCGATCACATAGTTACCTTCTTCGATTGCAGAGAGGTAATGGATCTCGTCAGTCACCACGCCGTCGGTCACTTTACGATACGGAGTTTCGAGGAAGCCGTATTCGTTCGTCTGCGCGTACACAGACAGGGAGTTGATAAGACCAATGTTCGGGCCTTCAGGCGTTTCGATAGGACATACGCGACCGTAATGGGTCGGGTGAACGTCTCGAACTTCAAAGCCTGCGCGCTCACGGGTCAGACCGCCCGGGCCGAGTGCAGAAATACGACGCTTGTGCGTAATCTCAGACAGCGGGTTGTTCTGGTCCATAAACTGTGACAGCTGGCTGGAACCGAAGAACTCTTTCACTGCGGCAGAGATAGGCTTGGCGTTGATCATATCCTGCGGCATCAGGGTATCCAGATCGCCCAGAGACAGACGCTCTTTCACCGCACGTTCTACACGCACCAGGCCAACGCGGAACTGGTTTTCCGCCATTTCACCAACGGAACGGATACGACGGTTGCCGAGGTGGTCGATATCATCGACTTCGCCTTTACCGTTACGGATATCAATGAGCTTTTTCATCACATCGATGATGTCTTCATTGCTCAGGATACCGGAACCTTCAATGCTGTCGCGCAGCAGAGAACGGTTGAACTTCATGCGACCAACCGCAGAGAGGTCGTAGCGGTCTTCGGAGAAGAACAGGTTCTCAAACAGGCTTTCAGCGGCTTCACGCGTCGGCGGCTCACCCGGGCGCATCATGCGGTAGATTTCTACCAGCGCGCTCAGACGATCGTTGGTCGGGTCGATACGTACAGTCTCAGACATGTACGGACCGTGATCCAGATCGTTGGTGAACAGGGTTTCGATACGTTTGTGGCCCGCCTGGCTCAGCTTCGCCAGCAGATCGAGCGACAGCTCCATGTTTGCCGGGCAGATCAGCTCGCCAGTGGAGTCATCCACATAATCTTTCGCGGCAACTTTGCCGGCGATGTATTCAACCGGTACTTCAATATGCCGAATTTCGTCTTTTTCCAGCTGACGGATATGGCGCGCGGTAATGCGGCGGCCTTTTTCGACATACATTTTGCCGTTCGCTTCGATATCAAAAGAAGCGGTCTCGCCACGCAGGCGTTCCGGCACCAGTTCCATCTGCAGCTTGTTGTCGCGAATTTCAAAGACAACTTTTTCAAAGAACAGGTCAAGGATCTGCTCAGTGGTGTAGTTCAGCGCACGCAGAATAATGGTAGCTGGCAGTTTACGGCGACGGTCGATACGAACGAACAGGTTATCTTTCGGATCGAATTCAAAGTCCAGCCATGACCCACGGTAAGGAATAATACGTGCGTTATAAAGCACCTTACCAGATGAGTGGGTTTTACCTTTGTCGCTGTCAAAGAATACGCCAGGGCTACGGTGCAGCTGAGAAACGATAACGCGCTCGGTACCGTTAATAACGAAGGTGCCGTTATCGGTCATGAGCGGGATTTCACCCATGTAAACTTCTTGTTCTTTAATGTCTTTAACGGTGCCTTCCGGCGCTTCACGCTCGTAGATCACCAGACGCAGTTTTACGCGCAGCGGAGCAGAATATGTTACGCCACGGATCTGACATTCTTTAACATCAAAAACTGGTTCGCCAAGACGGTAGCTGACGTATTGCAGTTCCGAATTGCCGCTATAGCTTTGAATCGGGAACACGGAGCGGAACGCCGCTTCCAGACCGTACTGACCTTCAGGATCTTGCTCGATAAACTTCTGGAACGAGTCAAGCTGGATAGAAAGGAGATATGGCACATCCAGAACTTGTGGACGTTTACCAAAATCCTTACGAATACGTTTTTTCTCGGTATAGGAGTAAACCATAGGGTTCCTCAGCTCGCTGACAAGTCGACCCACTCTGCCCGTGACAGGGACAGTTTGTGCAACACTATTTTGTTGACCGGAAAGTGGAGCACTTTCCGCAATGCCTGTTGCTATCACGCTTAAATCATTTCATTGCGGTTTACACAGAATTGACACTCTGCCGCAGTATATTAAGTCGTCGATAGAAACAAGCATTGTAAAGGTAACTGATAGTCAAACAGTGTGAAACGCTACCAGCACCATACAGCGCAAAAAGGCTGGTGACCAAAAAGTCACCAGCCATCAGCCTGATTTCTCAGGCTGCAACCGGAAGGGTTGGCTTATTTAACTTCAACTTCAGCGCCAGCTTCTTCCAGAGATTTTTTCAGAGCTTCAGCGTCATCTTTGCTCACGCCTTCTTTCAGAGCGGCCGGAGCAGATTCTACCAGGTCTTTAGCTTCTTTCAGACCCAGGCCAGTTGCGCCACGTACTGCTTTGATTACAGCAACTTTGTTAGCGCCAGCGGCTTTCAGAATTACGTCGAACTCAGTTTTTTCTTCAGCAGCTTCAGCAGCAGCGCCCGGGCCAGCAACGGCTACAGCGGCAGCAGCAGAAACACCGAATTTTTCTTCCATTGCAGAGATCAGTTCTACAACGTCCATTACGGACATAGCGGCAACTGCTTCAATGATTTGATCTTTAGTGATAGACATTTAAATTGTTCCTGAATATCAGAATAAGTTTATACGTAAGCGAATGCTTTACAAAGAATTCTGCGATTAAGCAGCTTCTTTCGCATCGCGTACAGCAGCCAGAGTACGAACCAGTTTGCCAGCAGAGGCTTCTTTCATGGTCGCCATCAGGCGTGCAATTGCTTCTTCGTAGGTCGGCAGAGTTGCCAGGCGATCGATCTGGGACGCCGGGATCAACTCACCTTCAAAGGCAGCGGCTTTGACCTCAAATTTTGCATTCGCTTTCGCGAACTCTTTGAACAGACGAGCAGCAGCGCCCGGGTGTTCCATAGAGTATGCAATCAGGGTCGGACCAACGAACGCGTCTTTCAGGCACTCAAAAGAGGTACCTTCAACAGCACGGCGCAGCAGGGTGTTACGAACAACACGCATGTAAACGCCAGCTTCGCGACCTGCTTTACGCAGTTCGGTCATTTTATCTACGGTAACGCCACGGGAATCCGCAACTACCGCAGACAGCGCACCTTTGGCTACTTCGCTGACTTCAGCAACAATCGCTTGTTTGTCTTGAAGATTTAAAGCCATTAGCTTTGCTCCTGGATGTTTGCCAGGGCTCATGCCCTGGAACTCACTTCACTCTTTCCAACGAAAAGAGCGTCTTAATACGGTGAGCAGAAACAAGCCAAAGAGTACTTAAAAATATTCTTCAGGTTCTGTCACCGTCTACGCAGGGGATTAAGTTTCTTGCGAAACTCCTGCGGTCTTCGACGGAGGCCTGGATAGGCCAGGCTCCAACGAACAAATTCTTCTATCCTTCGCTCTTCGTGTTATGGCTGTATTGGCTGCCACGCCACGAATATCCCGGATATGTCTGCTTTTGCAGAATCGTGGGCGTAAGATTGTAGACAAATCCGCCACCCACGTAAAGGCGAATATTAGTTCGCCGCTGCGTTCAGACCAGCCTGGTCTACCGCAACACCAGCACCCATGGTGGTGGAGAGGCTAACTTTCTTGATGTACACGCCTTTTGCCTGAGACGGTTTTGCTTTTTTCAGCGCAACCAGCAGGGCTTCCAGGTTTTCTTTCAGTTTGTCAGCGTCGAAATCCACTTTACCGATGGTGGTGTGGATGATGCCGTTTTTGTCGTTACGGTAACGAACCTGGCCCGCTTTAGCGTTTTTAACAGCTTCAGCAACGTTCGGCGTTACAGTACCAACTTTCGGGTTTGGCATCAGGCCACGCGGACCCAGAACCTGGCCCAGTTGGCCAACAACGCGCATTGCATCCGGAGAAGCAATAACAACGTCAAAGTTCATTTCGCCTTTCTTGATCTGGTCAGCCAGATCTTCCATACCTACCAGCTCAGCGCCAGCTGCTTTAGCAGCTTCAGCGTTCGGGCCCTGGGTAAATACAGCTACGCGAACTGAACGGCCAGTACCGTGCGGCAGTACAGTTGCACCACGTACGTTCTGGTCAGATTTACGCGCGTCGATGCCGAGGTTAACGGCAACGTCTACGCTTTCGACGAATTTAGCGGTAGCCAGCTCTTTGAGCAGAGTAATGGCTTCGTTGATGTCGTACTGTTTGGTCGCATCAACTTTCTCACGGATCACACGCATGCGCTTGGTCAGTTTAGCCATTTCTTAGTCCTCCACTACCAGGCCCATGGAACGAGCAGTACCTTCGATTGAGCGAGTCATCGCTTCAATGTCAGCACCGGTCATGTCCGCGGCTTTAGTCTGAGCGATTTCCTGCAGCTGAGCGCGGGAGATCTTGCCCACTTTTTCTTTGTTCGGCTTGCCGGAACCAGACTTGATACCAGCCGCTTTCTTCAGCAGAACTGCTGCCGGAGGCGTTTTGGTAACGAAAGTGAAGGAACGGTCAGCGTAAACGGTAATAACAACCGGAATCGGCAGACCTTTTTCGATGGAATCCGTTTTAGCGTTGAACGCTTTACAGAATTCCATGATGTTAACACCCTGCTGACCCAGAGCCGGACCAACCGGTGGGCTCGGGTTTGCCATACCAGCTGCAACCTGCAGCTTGACGTAGGCCTGGACTTTCTTAGCCATTGCAATTTCCTCGTTTGGGTATAACGCCCCGAAAGGCTCCCCGTGTTTAAATACGTTTTACGGATTTGTGATCCATAAAAACAAAAGGCGCGAAATTATATGCCAATTTCACGCCCTGCGCAACGTTTGATCGTCGAATATTTAGGCTTTTTCGACCTGGCTGAAATCCAGTTCTACCGGGGTCGCACGACCGAAGATAGAAACGGAAACTTTCAGGCGAGACTTCTCGTAGTCAACTTCTTCGACTACACCGTTAAAGTCAGCAAACGGACCGTCGTTGACGCGAACCATTTCACCCGGCTCGAACAGCGTTTTCGGACGCGGTTTATCACCCACCTGTTGCAGGCGGTTCATAATCGCATCAACTTCTTTGTCGCTAATCGGTGCCGGACGATCGGAGGTGCCGCCGATGAAGCCCATCACGCGCGGAACGCTACGCACCAGGTGCCAGCTGGCGTCGTTCATCACCATCTGGACAAGCACATAGCCCGGAAAGAATTTGCGCTCGCTTTTACGGCGCTGGCCGCCACGGATCTCAACCACTTCCTCGGTTGGAACCATAACTTCGCCAAATAACTCTTCCATATTGTGTAATTTGATATGCTCACGCAGCGACGTCGCTACGCGGCCTTCAAAACCGGAAAACGCCTGAACGACGTACCAGCGCTTCTTAGGAGCTTCAGACATCTCAGAACCTCAGGCCAGTGATAAAGGAAACAAGGCGAACCAGAATACCATCCAGTCCCCACAGGATCAGCGACATGACTGCGGTTACCGCAGCCACGATCAATGTGGTGTGCAACGTTTCCTGACGAGTAGGCCAAATCACTTTACGTACTTCGGTTCTCGCTTCACGGGCAAAAGCAACGGTCGCTTTGCCCTTCGTCGTCAACAGCGCGACACCACCTGCTGCAGCAATCAGAATAACAACTGCCAGCGCGCGGAGCGGCAGCATCATGTCACGATAAAGATAGTTGCCTACGATAGCCACGAGTAGCAGTACTGCAACAACAACCCACTTCATCGCTTCCAGGCCGCGCCCGCTCCCTTGAGCTTCGGTATTCGCACTCATAAACCAACCTGTCACAAGAATTCAGACAAACATTTTTGCCCCGCATAAGCGAGGCAACCAAACCGAAATGCTCTGGCGAGTTTCGGACTAACGCCCCTCTTCAGAGCCTGTCTCAGCAATGATTATGACAAAAAAAATCACTGATGAGCCAGGTTCTGGGTCGAAAGCGTACAAAAAGGGCATCAAATGATGCCCTTTTCTTGCGCATTGCGTCAAATGTTATCAGCGATTAGCTGAGAACTTTTGCTACAACGCCTGCGCCAACGGTACGGCCGCCTTCACGGATTGCGAAACGCAGACCATCGTCCATCGCAATCGGGTGAATCAGGGTAACAACCATTTTGATGTTGTCGCCCGGCATTACCATCTCAACGCCTTCCGGCAGTTCGATGGTGCCAGTCACGTCAGTTGTACGGAAGTAGAACTGCGGACGGTAGC
>NZ_JBQPOM010000054.1:0-30507 GCF_052220145.1 Vagococcus sp. WN89Y
ATATATCCACTATTACAACCATGAGCGTATTAGCCTGAGACTGAAAGGCCTGAGTCCGGTAGAGTACCGAACCCAGGCTCTGAAAGCCGCCTAATATAAACTGTCCAACTTTATGGGGTCAGTCCATATTCAGGGCTTTTACATTTATGGCGTCAATTTATTACCCCGCAAAGTCAGGCAGTGCTGGCCAGCTAATATTCACGGCGTCAGACATATCGACACGGTTAAGCAGCACACTGTACCGCTCCCATGCTTCCAGCTGCTGTGTTTCTTGTGCCGTGGCCATATTCAGCTTTGCCGCGCGCTCCAGCGGCGCAATTATTGCCGTGGCAGCATCCTGCAATGCACGCTTTTTCTGCTCTGCCTGTGAGCTATAATCGACCGGCACGGCACTAATCTCACCCTCTATAAACTGCCAGCAACCGGAAATATCACACCCTGTGGGGAGTGTATCGGTTTCGACAATGGAAAAGCCTTCCGGGTAGAGCATCGAAATATCCTCAGCGATCGCGCAAATTACACCGCTATGAGGATTAACGCATAGCTTATATTTTTGAGTGAATGCAGTAAAAGAGCTATAAAAATCCAGCCCGTCAGCATCGATAAAATATTGCACGTTATTGCCATAAGGTATGTCTTCAGGAAAATAACGCGATAATGTCGTGAGTTGCATAATATTATCCTGCAATTGTGCGCCATGCGCCGTTAATTAAAATTTGCAGTGGTCGGTAAGTGAAAAAGACACCATAGGAGGTGGACGGATCGTGCCAGGCTCGGGTGAGTACGCAGCCAGCCGGTGCTTCATTCGGGCCGTATTCGTTTGCTTTGCCGGGGTTCACGGCCGCGCCGCGCTGCACGTTCTGTACGTAGCGGGTATCGGATTCAGCGCGTGTATAGGAAACGCTTGCCGGGGTCGGCAGCGTAATATTCGCTGTGCCGTCAAAGGCGATGCCGTTGATTGTCCTGGCGGTGGCGAGTTTGGTGGCGGTCGCGGCGTTGCCGGTGATGGTGGTGATGGTGATGTCGGCGCCGAGCGCCAGGCCGTTGACTTTGCGCGTGGACGGTACGCGGCCATTGGCGTTGGTGTTGGCAGCCGTTGCTGCGCTGACCGCGGCTTTCACCGCTTTGGGCGTGGCGGCGAGGTTTTCTGCGTCGCTGTCCGTCGCGCTGCTTAACTGAGTAAAGCCTTTGCCCGCCAGGGTTGCGTCGGGATGGCGGCGCGAGAGTTCATGTTCCGCGACGGCCTGGTCAACGTATTTTCGCGTGGCGAGAACCACCGCCGGGTCAATTTTCAGCGTGACGGAGGCGGTATTTGAGACGACCAGCACCATGCGTACGGTCTGCGTGCGGCCGCTGCCTTCCTGCATCTGCGGTTTATACGTTTCCGGGCAGTTGGCCACGGCAATCAGCACGCCCTCGTCGTCGAACAGGCCAATCTCACGGATCCAGTAGCCGCCTTCGTTTTCAGGAATTACCTGTTCCGCGATGATCTGGTTAGTATTTTCCGGGTCAATGGAAAGCATATTCAGCGGAGCAATGCGTTTCTGGTTGATAAGTTTGGTTTGCGAGGCATCGGGCGACGGCAGGACGCCGTTTGCGTCGCCAACAGCCATCTGCGTGAGGTTGAGCGATGTGCCGAGCGCGGTCGCGTTCGCCAGCTTAGCTGCCCCCAGTTGGGTCAGAAGGGCAAAATATTTTGCTGTCATGCGTTATCTCTCTGTTTGTGAATGAATGAGAAGAAAGTTATGTGAGCCGCAGGGGAGTTTCTGATGAAGGACTAACAAACGCTATCGGGCGGCGTTGGTTGGTTAAAGATACAACGGACAGGGTGTGTGGAGTGTTTTCTGCAAGTAAGGATGAGGATTTATTCACTATTCTAATGAAGAAATTTAACGAAACTATATGGAATAGATTATGCCTTCAATTTCTGGATTTTCTTCGTCCCGCGTTCTGCCGAATAATGATACCGCTGTGCATGCAAAAACACAGTCTGGTAATGCAGCGACCAATTTTATCCGTAAAAATATTCTGGCTGTTTCGAATTCGCCTGCTGAAAACACCCGTGTTAAAAACGCACAGTCGCGAGTAGATACTCACTGGGCTAAAGACGGCTCAGCGCAGAATAAATCTGAAGTCAAAGGGCTGAATGCATATATTCAACTGGCTAATGGGGAGATTTTCCCGGCATCGGCGCGTCTTTCCATATCACCTGAATCAACGCAGCGTATTTAATTAACGCAGCGTTGAATTGAAGCCCTGAATATTTCAGGGCTTTTTTGTTGGGTTTATTTTTACTCAGCGTTTTGCGGCATAAATTATGGGTTGGCGGTTTTATATCAACGCGGGCACCATAATGTGCTTTATATTTTCATGATTAGACGCTTTTGTTTACGTGTTGTTTAGTAGGTGAGTGTGCGGCTATTTCTGCGGGGAAGTAGCGATAGAGGGTGGATAGACCGACACCGTAGAGGAGGGCGAGTTGCCGACGGGTGTGCCCTTTGGTGAGTAAGCGGCTGATTTGTTCGCGTTCGGCGGGTTTTAGCGCGTTGGGGCGGCCACCGACGCGGTCCTGGGCGCGGGCAGCGGCCAGACCGGCGAGGGTTCTTTCGACGATGAGTTCGCGTTCCATTTCAGCCAGGGCGGACATGACGTGGAAGAAGAAGCGGCCCATGGCGCTACTGGTGTCGATGCTGTCGGTCAGCGAGCGGAAGTGCGCGCCGCGTTCGTGCAGTTCAGCGATGAGGGCGATTAAGTTTTTGACGCTGCGCCCGAGGCGGTCAAGTTTCCAGACGACTAGCGTGTCGCCAGGGTTTATCTGTTTTAGCGCGCGTTTAAGTCCTGGCCGGTTGGCGACTTTGCCGCTGATCCTGTCTTCGAAAATGTGGTCACAATTTGCGCTTGTCAGCGCGTTTCGCTGTAAATCGCTGTTCTGGTCGATTGTTGATACGCGGATATACCCAATGACGGCCATCTATTTCCCTCCTTTTCGGTATGTCCGGCGGATTTTTGCAGATTTCACGCTCCGGCGGGGGATTTTCAAAAACCTTGGTTGGGGGAAGGTTCTGCGTTGCCTGCCGGTGTTCCGGTTCCGTGGCCATCGGCGACACCGCCACAAGGATGGCTGAAATGTAACGGCGCAGCCTTTTCTGCGAGCCAGTACCCAAAACTTGCGCTTGCCTATCCGTCACTGACATTGCCAGATTTGCGCGGTGAATTTATCCGTGGCTGGGATGACGGGCGTGGGGTGGATGTGGGGCGCTTAATGTTATCGAACCAGGGTGATGCACAACGAAATATTACCGGGCAAATTGACGATATTTATGGTGGCAGCCTGGTACCGGGTTCCCAAAAAGGTGCATTTTCTCGTTCGGCTGTCCCTGCAGCCAGTAATTACTATACAACATCAAATTCAGGTGCTGGTAGGAGCGTTGTTTCTCTTAGGCTGGATGGATCATTAGTCTATCCGGTGGCAAACGAAGCCCGCCCGCGAAATATTGCATTTAACTTTATCGTAAGGGCCGCATAATGATAAACGCAAAACTTAATAATGAATATATTGCGACAGAGGCTGGTGATATAACCGTCTATAATTTTGACGGGAAAACCCGCGAATATTTATCGTCTGCCGTGGAATTTCTGGCGGTCGGCGTGGGTATTCCGGCTAATTCCTGCATTGATAAACCGGGCAAAGATAAAGAAGGTTTTGCTATTTGCCGCAGAGAAGATTTGACCACCTGGGAATATGTCGCCGATCGTCGCGGTGAAACGGTATACAGTACCGATACGGGTGAAAAAATAGTCGTTTCATTACCTGGGAGTTATCCGAAAAATACCACCACGCAGATGCCTGCCACGCCATATGATAAATGGAACGGCAGCGAATGGGTGACGGATAGCGACGCGCAACAGGCTGCGCAGAAGCATGCCGCAGCGCAACAGAAAAGCGCTTTGCTGGCAGAAGCACAGAGCACAATTAATATTTGGCAAACTGAATTGCAGCTGGGGATTATTACCGATAAAGATAAGGCCAGCCTGATTGCCTGGCTGGCCTATATAAAAGATTTACAGAAAGTAAATCCTGACGCTGCGCCAGAAATTACCTGGCCAGATCGTCCGGTGGTGTAGGCCACTCAATATCGGGGGCTGATGCAGTATTCACACGGTTTAAAAGCACCCGATATTTCTTCCAGGCATCCAGTTTTATCAACTCGACATCTAATGCGAGATTTAATTCCTGCGCATCAAGTAATGGTGCCATTACCTGAGTTGCTTGCTGGATTAATTCCTTTTTCCTGAATTCCGCTAACTGAATTAATTCTTCATGCGAAGGCTCAGGAGCATCAATTAATACAGGATAGCCATTTTCAGAGTTAGTTATAATCTTGCCCTTTGCTTTCCCGCTTAAAATGCTGGAATATGCTTCGTTGCTGATTTCAACTGCATCAGCAGGCCAGCCTTCCTGAGTTTCTTCATATAAAGGCATCAGGGAAAAAGGATAAAACCCTTTCAAAGAAGGGCTATAAAAATATCTTTCAGTCATTTTCACCTCCTGGTAAATTTAAGATATACGGATTATGCAATGCTTATTTAGTAGCCGATAGCAATATAGTTTACAGATACCGGGGCGCTCACTTTTGCTACCGATGAAAAAGCTGAATAACCGTTTCTATCCATGTTTAGTACAGAAAATATACCTGCACTGGAGGGGCCATATCCCTGGTGGCTAACAACCATCTTCAAAAATGCATTAGGGAATACAATGTTAAAAGAGTTTCTAACCCCGGCAGAATTGCTGCCCTCTCCGCCTGCAAAGCCATATCCCCACTGAATAATGAGTCCACCAGGCAAACGTTGCCACCCGGAGTCGGACTTGTATGACTCAAACGCAGACATATCCGGTATCTGGTTTGCGCCAGTACCAACCCCGCGTTTCGCCGCTTCCCCCAAACCAAGGTTTTGGAGAACGCTTGCGACAGCCGCGCTGCCCGCATCGGCGATTTCCTTCAGGTTTTGGTTAATTTGCAGATATTGCTTGTGCGGATTCGTCTCAGCGACGTGTTTTTTCAACAAATCGTCGGAATACGCTTTCACCTCAATCGCTTTATCATCCACATACTTACGCGTCGCCAGCACCACCGACGGGTCAATTTTCAGCGTCACCGCCGCCGTGGACGACACAATCAGCACCATCCGCACCGTTTGCGTGCGGCCACTGCCTTCCTGCATCTGCGGCTTATACGTCTCCGGGCAGTTCGCCACCGCAATCAGCACACCCTCGTCATCGTACAGACCCAGCTCGCGGATCCAGTAACCGCCCTCGCTCTCAGGAATAACCTGCTCGGCAATAATCTGGCTACTGTTATCCGGGTCGATGGACAAACTATTCAGCGGCGCAATGCGTTTCTGGTTTATCAATTTCGTCTGCGACGCATCCGGCGCCGACAGCACGCCGTTCGCATCGCCCACCGCCATCTGCGTCAGGCGCAGCGTCGTGCCGAGCGCCGTTGCGTTCGCCAGCTTCGCCGCCCCCTGATTCGTCAGAATGGCATAATATTTTGCAGTCATGGGTTAACTCTCAGATTATCAATCAAATGAATGGCCGAAGCCGGGTAAGTCTCGCCGCCAACAACAATCGTCTCCGGCGTATACGGGTAAATCGTCATCTCTTCACCGAGATAACAGCCTGCGCCCACGTAAAACTCTCCGCTGGTACTCAGACTAATATTCAGCCCCGTCATATGTCGGCTCGCCGGTTTCGCGTCATCAATCAGTCGCTCCAGCTCCTGATACATCTCCTCGGTGATCCCGTGCTCCTGCACGCCGACCACCAGGCGAAACGTCCCCGGCTCGCCGTTCTCCTGCCACCACTCGCGCAGCTCAATCAAAAAACCGAGCGGTTCAACCACCCGGTGCAGCGCGCTGATGGTGCCTTTATGTTGATGAACAAAAAAAGACGCGGCGATGACGCTACGTTTGGTGGCCTCCGGCCAGTCAAAATCCCAGCGATCGACGGACAACGCCCACGCCAGGTACGGCAGAAGTTCCGCCGGGCAGGTCTGCGGGTCCCACAGCGTGCGCAGCGGCACCGGCACGCGCGCAATCTGTGCCGCCGCCGTTGTCGCCGCCACCTCAAGCACCGAGGAACCAGGCGGTAACAGGCGGTCATCACTCATCGGTGCCTCCCACGCGCAGCGTCCAGTCGGTGCAATACGACGCCTGATGTTTTTCCAGCACGATATCGCTCGCCGGCGCGCTCAGCTCCACACGCTGCACGCCTTCAACATGTAGCGCGGCATAAATCGCCGACTGGCGAATATCGCGGCCCAGGCGTCGCTGCGCATTGATATAGCTTTTCAGCTTCTGCTCGGCGGCCAGGCGGCCAGGCTCCGACTCGGGGCCCGGGTAAAAATAGAGCGTTGCATCAATCTCATACGGCACAATCTCTGCGCTCTGCACCGTCACACGGTCGCCCACCGGGCGCACGCTCTCGGCATTCAGCGCTTTTTCCACTACCTTCACCAGCTCATCGCTGGCGCTGCCGTCGCCCTCGCGTGACAGCACGGAAATGGTGATATACGCAGGCTGCGGGCTGACGACAGAAATATCGGCGACCCGCCCGTCGGCGCTGCGCCCGTGGTACTCATACGCACCGACCGGCCCGGCGACGCTCAGCCCTTCAAACGCCTGCTGGCTGCGCAGGCGCAGGTCTTTATCGGACTCCATCACCGCTGGCGTCGGCGGAATGGTGCTGTCATCAGCCGGAGTGATAACAAGGCGCGCGGTATCATTGTTCGCCGCTATCACATCAAGATCGTGACCGGCGGCATACGCCAGCATCACCGCCCGCGCGGCTTCGTTCACGCGCTGACGCCAGATAATCTCGCGGTAGGCGTTCTCTTCAAGAAACTTGGTTAATGGCTCGGATTCCAGCGCCAGCGTGCGGGCAATCGCCGCCTGCTCATCGGTGGGAAAGAGGGAAATCAGCGTCGCTTTACGCGTATCGAGGATAGTCTCGTAATTAAGCTCCTCGACCACGTCCGGGGCGGGGAGCTGGCTCAGGTCGATAATCGGCATGGTTTTAACTCACAGGAAGGGTTAACGAAAGGGGTTCTCCGGTGCTGGCAAGCGCGCCGGTCAGGTTGACAACCATCTTGCCGTCGAACTGGCGCTCGGTCGTTATCTCGCTCAGCACGATGCGCGGCTCCCATTGCAAAATGGCCCTGTAACAGGCGGACCAGATTTGCATCTCCAGCGCCGGGGTTTGCGGCTGGTCTATCAGCTCAAATAGCTGCGAACCATAATCGCGACGCATGACTCGCGAGCCGACCGGCGTGCGCAGGATGTCGCTGATACTCTGGCGAATATGCGCGGTGTCGGTCAGTTGCCTGCCGGTGCTGCGGTCTAAGCCGCTGTAACGAATAGTCATAAAGGCGCTCCTGTTGTTCCGCCGCTGTCGCCGGGGTGTTGATGGGTATGCAGCACTTTGCCGTTGGACGACAACGCGCCGCCACTATGGGTAATATCGCCGCGCATCGTGCCGCCGCTTTGCACCTCCAGCGTGCCGGTAATCAGCTTATGGGTGCAGACCACTTCCGGTGTATCGAGCGTGACGCGCGTTGATGCCTTAATCAGCACTTCCGGCACACTCGCTGTCAGAGATTGCGACGCGGTGATATCGGCGGTCTTGATACCGCTGACTTTCAGCGCGCTGCTGGCGGGTTCATATTCGATAACCGCACCGTCCGGGAAGGCGACATGCCAGGCATCGGCCGACGCCGACGGCGGCGGGTTATCATCAGAGAAAATCCCCGGCAGAACGAACGCGGTGCTAAGCTCGCCGCCGACCGCGAGGATCAGCACTTGCTCGCCTACCGAGGGCGCCCACCAGGTACGAGTCTGACCGGCGCGGTGGGTTAACCACTGCAACCACTGGGTCAGGTTGCCGCCTGTCTGCACACGACAGCGCCCGGTATTAAGGTCGGTCTCGACAATAATCCCGGTGCGGATCATATTGCGAAGCTGGCGGGTTAAATCATTAAGCGAGAGATATGTATTCATGCCAGTAGAGTGCAAATCTTTGAAAATTGCCTCAACCGATGCCGATTTGATGGGTGTTGGTACAACTAATGGGTGATTTTAATTAACAAGCGTGGCGGATGTTTAACGGTCAACTATAGTGATAATAATCGTTGCGAAATAAAAATCCTGGCATAACACCATGCCGGGAGATAATTCCTGTTGTCTGCTCAGAGGCAATACTCATGAAAGCGATAAACCGTTTTGCGTTTCTTATCGTTTTTTTATTAACCGGCTGCCCTCCTTATCATAATTCAAAAAATACGCTGACGCCTGTCTGCGAAATAGTGCCGCCAACGTCCTGGGGGGCGTCTGTTGATAATAAAAAAACACGCGAGGTGCAGGCTGAATTAGCGAAAGTTGGCCGCACGCAAGATATTACGCAAAGCGAGTTTCGCCACACCGCAAATCAAACTTATCAAACGCTGGGCGATAAAGACGTGGCCTGCGCGATGCTGCTGAAAACGCTAACCTGCCTGAGTCAGAACGGTGCGCCCGCAAGCACGCTGGGTGAGTTTCAGCACTGGCTGAGCGAGAACAAAAGCTGCGCGCCGGGCGATGAGGCGGTTATCTCTATTGACTCGCTCGTACCGCTGAAACAGGCGCAGTGGGGCCAGCGCAGAAGCAGTCTGGTGTTGGATCTGTTTGTGCGAAACTCCGGGGATAAACCAGCCATCCTGAGCGAGGTAACGCTGCGGTTTGATGAGAAATCACGCCCTTCGCGCGCACCGGCGGATATGCTGAAAGTCTCCGGGGTGTATGTGGTGACGGTCGGGCGTGAAACCGCCACCGCGCATGTTGATCAGAATTTTAACGGCCAGGCGGCGGCATGGTATCCGGGGCCGGGCGTCAATACGCTTATTATCAGCACGCCGGTTGCGCAGTCGTTAAATGCCCGAAGCGTCGATCGTTTTCGTCTGCAAATAGATTTTTTAGAAGAGGCGAAAATACGCGGGCCGATGCGCACGGTGCGCGCGGAAATAAAATATAACGACAATCAAACGGTGGCGTCAGACACGGTTAACCTTGTTCACTGATAGCGTTGCGTGGAGAGATAAAATGAAAATTCAGCAAATATTGTGGTGTGTAGCGGTTGCCGCTTTATTATCCGCGTGCCATCGGGATATTCATCGTAGCGCGGGAGGTGTGCCGCCGTGCGCGGTGTCGCCGCCATTAAGCAGTAAGGCGGAAAATAGTGTCAAAACGCAACTGGCGGTGGATTTAACGAATTTTTCCCGCATGCCGGGTTCGGCCACCTTCAGCGCTGAAGCGGCTAAGAAAATCGAGGCGACGTTTAACGCTATCCCGGAAAAACAGTTAGCCTGCGGTATGTTATTGCAAACGTACACCTGTATTACGGAGAAAACGCGCGCCAGCGAGTTTTTGCAATATGTTCGCTCGACCGGCCAGTGCCGAACCTGAATAATTTGCGCGGTGAATGTGTAGCGCAAAAAATCGCCCGCGCAGCGGCGGGCGACGGGCGTTACTCCTGCCAGCGGCTCACCAGCTCGCCATTGATATACAGCGCTTTCGGGCGCGTCACCAGCGCAGGTTCCGGCGGCTCCGGCAGCGTTTCGGCGTGCAGCGCGCCGTCCACCTCTTGCACCTGCGTGCGCTCGGTCAGTTGCAACACCATCAGCAGATCCTGGCTTGCGTCGGCGTTTTGCGTCAGCGTCCAGCTAAAACGCGCCTCCTGCGCCGTATCAGCGGTAAACATATCGGGCTGATTGACGCGCAGCCAGGCCATCACCGGCACAAACAGGGTGTCGATATCGCCGGAATAACCGCGAATGGCGACGTTCAGATTGAACACCTTTTCAAACGATAGCGAGGCGGCAAGGGTGGCGATATTTTTCCCCTTATCCACCCACACACTCAGCATTGCGGGGTTAGCGCCAAGCTCCGGCACAGCATTAATCAGGGCGCTTTGTAGCGTAGTCGGTTTTAACATTTATCTCATCCTGGCAAAGTTTTATGGTTTCGACCTGCAACGCGCACGCTTCCAGCGCGCGCTCAAGTCTGCGGATATCGGCGCTCAAATCGCCCTGGGTGCGCGGATCACTGCCCGGCATCGGGCAGAGGCTGACCGGCGGGCAACCGTTGTAAACAATGACCGGCGGAGCGGCAGGCGGGGCGCTGGTGCACCCGGCGCACAGCATCAGGTAACACAGCGCTGTACCAGTGACGAAACGCGTCGTTTTCATTTATTAACCTTGTAATAGCCTGTTCGCGAAGCGTCGCCTGCTCGCCCGCCGCAGAAAGTTGCTGGCGGAGCGCAAGCTGCGCGCGCTGATTTTTCTGCGCCAGTTGCTGCGTGGCCGTAAGCTCTGTTTTCAGCCGGGCAATGGTGGCGTCCTGCGCCTGCGCAAGCCCGGCGGATTTCTCCAGCGCAGCGTGCAGCGCGCGGTTTTGCGCGATAAGCCACAGCGCGGCGAGCGCGCCCAGCAGCAGGGCAATCAGCCGTGCGCTCATGCCACGCCCTTCAGGCACCAGTCGCGCTCGCGTTCGCGGCGGTTTTCCAGGCCTTTATTACGCACGCCGTTGACATACACCCAGCGCGGCAGCTGATCGCAGGCTTTCTGCCACTGCGCTTTTTTCACAAACCAGACGAGGGTGGAGCGGCAGGCGGCAGAGGTGCCGACGTTAAAGGTGAAGCTGACGAGCGCGTCATACACCGGTTGCGGCATCTCGATGGGCGCGCAGCGGGCCAGTTGTTGCTCGACATTGAGCACATCGGCGACGAGGTTGACGGCGGCCTCTTTTTCGCTGATGTCGCGTTTTGGCACCACACCAGAGGTGTGGCCGATGCCGGAAGTCCAGACGCCAGCGCTGCACAGGTAAGGGCGCAGGCGGCAGCCTTCGAGGTCGGCAATCAGTTCCAGCCCGCGCTGCGAGGTGTTGAGCAGGTGAAAGTTGGGTGCCAGCGCGGCGAGCGCCAGCACTGCTGCCACGCTGCAGCGTTTAACGATTGATCCCATTCATTACCTCCTGGCTTGTGGCGCAGGATTTGAGGTACAGGTAGCTTTTTCGTCGGTAATACCAGTTCACGGCGACGGTGACGGCCACGCCGAGCGAGCCGAACCAGGCGGCGACGTCCTGGGGTGTCATCGCGCCGAAAAAGGTCAGCGCGACGCTTATCCAGTAGGCCAGTGAGGAGGTGACTTTTTCGATCGTCACGCCCATAGATTCACCGTCTCTTTGGTGGCGGCAACGCTGACTTCCGGCAGGTTGACCGTGGTGCCATGCGGCAAAACAGGCCCATGTTCCGCAAGCCCTGGGTTGGCGGCGAGCACGGTTTCGACAACGCCCTGCGTGCGTCCGTAATAGCGCAGGCAGAGGATGTCGAGGGTGTCGCCTTGTTGTGTGATTGCATTCATTTTTCGCTTCTCTTGCCATCGGGGGGAGGATATGCCGTCAGTTTCCGGGGCGAGGCGGGCGGATGCTATCTCAGCGGGCTGGTTAATCCCTGGCACAACAGGGCGGCGAGTGGGTGAAAGCAGGGGATCGGGGTCGTGTTCTGTGGGTGTCAGGGCAGGCGGGCATTGAGCCTGTATATAAAGGAAGGCGTTGGCAGGGCAGCAAATGAGTGCGACGTATCCGTTCGACGCAGCGAGGAATTTTTACCTCAGGAAGCGCACAGTGGCGAACGAGCAGCGCGACGGCTGATGAATATTTCTCAGCAAGCCTTCAGCAAATCCTCAGCAAACCTTCAGCAAACCCGGCAATTTTTTCTGAACATCTCAGCGAGCGCGGCAAGATGCTCTGACCCGATCAGCACGTTTCTCTGACCTGGCTCGCGCGCCGTTGCGCAAGAGTATGAAAACGCGCTTCCCCTCAGCGTGCCGGGCTTGCGCCTGGCAAATGAATCAGGCCGCAGCTTAACCCGCCGCACCAAAGAAGGGGAACAAAAAGCGCACCCGCGTGGATGCGCTTGAGTTACTGCATGCACATTAACTGTTCTGATTTACCGCTGGTTACTACTTCGCTTCATAGAAGAGATCCACCTCCGCTAATCCATCAGTATTGTTAATTACGGTGAGCATAATATCGACTATTAGCTTGTCTACCTTCTGGCTTTGACTGGTTAGCAGCGCGACCTCTGCGATTAATTGCAGGCAAGCCAGCGCGTGTTCCATTGACATTGTGTGTTTCAGTTTTTTAGAGACCATGTATCTCTCCTTGATTGATATGCTGTATATCCATACAGTACCATAGCCTTTTTCCCATTGAAAAGCGAAATAATCGCTTTCCTTCCATATATGTTGCTGTTTTACAAAATCATTATTGTGAGCAAATCGCTGTACCCGCAATCACTTTTCTGCTAAAGACCCAATTTTGTTCGAACTCTGGGAAGCATTTCGCAAAAGTGGGCTGTCATTTACCTGGACGGAAGAAAAAGCCTGCGTACTCGGAAATCCACCCTGCGGCGTATTTCCGGCCATATTGCGTCCCGCGTCTGCCAGCGGGTCATAAAAACGCGCCGCACGGTATTTATATGGCAAATTATTTACGCCCATACCTATGTTTTTGCTGATGAATTCTTACCCGGCCAGGCATTCAGCCTCCCGGCGCAAAAACAGGTTCACCTGCGCAAGGCAGGAAAACGTGCCGCCGCAACATAAAACTTTCGCGCCCGCGCAGCCCAAAACGGCGCTCACCCTAGTCCGGCGAAAAAACATCGCCTGCGAAGCATAAATCTTCCGCAGTCAACAAAGCCTGCTCCTCCAGAAAGCCGTCTGGCGGCCAGAACTTCTCAGTTTCCGGCTCTGCGCCAGCACCATCCGGCGGCCAGAAACGTGCATCCGCCGCAAAATCACCGCCTGGCGCAACGTTCGCCCGCCAGTTTGTTTCGCCCGGCGTACAGTTATTGACAGAACTCCAAGAGGGCGCAGGGGCGCCCTGAACGTCAACCCCCGCGCGCTTCGGCACGATCTTCCACTTCTTCAGGCGCGTCAGCACCGGCGAATCGCTACCCACCGTGGTGTCATACACCCCGCGAATACAAACAATCGCCTCGCCATACTGATTAAAATCGTTCTCCTGCGCATACAACGTGCGCACCTGCAAATCATCGCGCCGCACAAACGGCCCGCCCTGCGCATTCACATACCGCGCCCAGTCTCCCGCGTCCGCCGCATCGTGCACCTCGGCGAACTCAACGCTCAGGCCGCGCGCCGTCTCCCCCTCGCGCAAACGGCGCAGCTCCCGGTACACCGTCACCGGCGCGCCGCCGATAAACTGAAACTGGCGAATATGCCAGCGCGCCGCCCACGCCGACACCGCGCAGGCCGCCTCCGTCAGCAGCCCGCCGCTCTCGCCATCCGTTTCACCTTCCAGCGCATAACCATCTATATTCTTGGCGATATACTTCGCCACATATCCCGTCGCGCTGCCCTTTTGCGGGTCGATCGCCTCGGCATGAAAACGCGCCTTCTTTGCCTTCTCGCTCGACAACTCATGGCTATCCTGCTGGCAGGCGAATGTACGCAGGATCTCGCGCACCTGTGCCACATCCGCAGGCTGCATAAACAGCAGCATATGCCAGTGCGGCGTGCCGTCGTGGTGCGGTTCCGCCACGCGAATACCAAAAATCCGCAGCCCGTCGCGGTGTAGTTTGGCGCGGATGCGCGCCCACAGCGCGGTAAACCAGGCCTGGGTTTGCGCCGGGCTGGCGCCGTTCCATTTGTGATTGCGATAGCCGGTGCGGGTGGTGGCGTGCCAGGCGGCGGGCGCGGTGAGGGTGTAAAATTCGCCCACATAGCCCAGCGCCTGGCAGATGTTCTCGAAGCCGCGAATGCGCGTCATTAGCTCGCAGCGGCGGACAGCCGGGTTCGCTACCGAGCCGTCGAACTTATCAATCAGGCTGATACGATTGCCTTCTTCATCCTCCAGCTCCATCCCCTTGAGAAACTCCCGGTTGCGGCGCTTTTGCTCGCGCCAGGCGCTGATGCAGTCCGCGCTGGCATAGGGCTGCTTCTTCTTGCTGACGTTGCCGAGTGCAATCTGCAAATGCTCGCGCCACTGGCTGGCAATGCGGCGCAAACGCCCGCGCCACCACTGCTCGCTGAACAGGCGGATCACCGCCGGGGCGATATCTTCCGCGCGCGCCACTTTTTTCTGCACCCGCTGCCAGTGCGGGGGCGTGACGTTAAATTGCAGGGCGATTATCCCGGCGCGCATATACCAGCGGTGCAGGGTTTTCAGCTCGGTTTCATCAACGGTGTCAATATCTGCCAGCTCGCCGCGAATAAAGTTCGCGATATCGCCCGCCAGCCGGTCGGTCTGTTTTTTCGCCAGATCCGGCAAGCGGTTGTAGCGGGTGAACAGCGAAACCAGCCGGGTGGCGAGGTCCTGGCGCAGGGGGGTATCAAAATGGTTGTGGAAGATGGCCTGCGAGACGCGGGTGTGGATATGGCTGAGCTGGTAGCGCGCCATCACCTGCTCAACGCGCGGTAATGCGCGGGCGACGAAGTGCCGTAGCCAGGCGTCGGCGCGCGCGGTACCGTGCTCTTTTTCCAGCGCATCACGCGTCCGGGTGACCGGCAGGCGCACGCACTCGGCCTGCAACGCCAGCGTGTGGCGCGCCGTTAACGTGTTGATAATGTTCTGATTACGACGATGCAGCTCGGCGTGCGTCGGGTAGGGGCTGGCGATCGCGGAGCGCGGGGCGTTCCACGGCCAGGCCCATGTAATGGCCATTTACCGTCTCCTGTTATGGCGTCTGCGGAGGTTAGCGCGGCATGGTGAGCCGTTTCGGGAACAGGCTGACGACGGCGCGAATATGATTCATCGCGGCTATCAGTGCCTGTTTCTCCTCGCGGGAAAGTTCGTCAGGGGGCAGCGCCTGGCGTGCGGCCGGGACGCGGGCGAGAAAGAAAATCGCCGCCAGTGCGCGGGCGTTCTCGGCGTGCTGCGCATCGCGCGGGTCGCGCAGATCATCAATAAAGCGCGCGACGTCAGCCCAGCCATCGCCCCAGAAACGGCTGCGCAGTTCGGCGACATGGTTTAGCCCCTCAAGGCGCGCCCCGGCGCTGAGCGGGACGGTGGCGGATGTTGCGATTATGGCCATGTCGACTCCTGTTAGTTTGCAAATGCAAAATCAGATAGCAGAGGAGCCGGCGTGGCGTTCGATGTAGCGGCAGTCAATTGCCTGCTGGGTGAGTTTGTCGCGCCAGGCCTTCACATTAATTAACGTGCGCCCGCGTTTACCGCGCTCCTGCGCGTCAGAAAAATCGCGCGTGGGCGCTTTCAACAGCACGCCTTCATCCAGCCATTGCCACACCAGGCGCTCGCTGACGCCGCGCATGGCGGCAAAATCCTTCACCGTCATGGCATCGGACATGGCCGAGTGGATCAGGGTGCGCATGGCCGGCATCAGGGCGAGCATCAACTCTTCAAGCTGCCCGTGCGTGAAATTTCCGGATTGCATTTGTGAGTCGGATAACTGATACGACGCCATTGATTTTGCATCTGACATATCGCATTATCTCCTGTTAGTTGAAATGTACTGCACTGACGTGCATCCTGGTCGATGTACGGCAATATAAATCGCAAATGCGATCGTGTAAATCACTTTTTCGATGTTTATATGCATGAGTGAGAACAAAATGAGTGTTCAGGATGTGATTGAACGCCTTGCCGCCTCCTATTCTGTCTCCAGTCAGAAGGCGCTCGCCGAGGCGCTGGATGTACCCGCAAACACTATCAGTAGCTGGATTCAGCGCGACAGCGTGCCGTGGAAAGCGGTGGTGAAATGCGTGCTGGATACCGGTGCTGACCTGCACTGGCTGGTGAATGGTGAGTTTGCAAATGCAAATTTAGCCGATAAGCCGCCGCTGAAAGGCAAAGCGCTGTATGACGAAATCGTCTCTTCCGGCGGGCGTCCGGTGCTGCGTCGCATTCTTGATGCTTATGGTTTTCGCATGCAGAAAGATCTCGGCGACCTGCTCGATATCTCCTCCGGCACCATCAGCACCTGGGTCAGGCGCGACTTTTTCCCCGGCGACGTGGTGGTGACCTGCGCGCTGGATACCGGCGTGTCGCTCGACTGGCTGGCGACAGGGAAAGGGGAGATGTACCCGGCGGCGACGGCAGCCGCGGTGGAGGCAAACGATGCGGTGCTGAAAATCGCCAAATTCCGCCTGGAGTCCGGTGAGCTGAAAGAGGCGGGCGTCTGGTCGCTCGATCGCAGCATGGCGCCGTCATCCACTGATGGGCTGAATTTTATTGAAGGCCTGAATGCTGGCTGGCTGGTGGATACCTCGGCGCAAAAAATCGGCAATGGGCGCTGGTTTATCAGCATCGATGATGCGCTGGATGTGTTTGACGTGGTGCGCCTGCCGGGCGGCAAGGTGCGTCTGACTAACAGCGCGGTGGATTTTGAGTGCAGCGTAACGGAAATCGAACCGTTCGGCGTGGTGGTCTTCACCCTGGAAAAGCACGTGTAGGGCGACAATGACGGTCAGCAAGCATAAAAACGGTAAATGGATGTGCGAGGTCTACCCGCAGGGGCGGGAGGGAAAGCGCATCCGTCGGCAGTTTAATACCAAAGGCGAAGCCGAGGCGTTTGAGGCGTGGGCGAAAAAAGAGGCGCAGCAAAAGCCGTGGCTGGGGGAGAAGGCCGACCGGCGGCGGTTGAGCGAGCTTATCGCGCTGTGGTTTAAGCTGCATGGCCAGTCGCTGGCGGCGGGAAAATCGCGCATGGCGAAGCTTTCAATCATTTGCCGTGGTCTGGGCGACCCGGTGGCTGCCGAGCTGAGCGCCAAAACCTGGGCGCATTATCGCGAGCGGCGGCTGCGTGGAGAGATTGATAACGGTTATACATCGGATCGGGCGAAGTGGAAGGTGCAGCCGGTAACGGTGAACCGTGAGCAGCAGTATCTGAGCGCGGTGTTTAATGAGCTGAAGCGGCTTGGGGAGTGGTCGCAGGCGAATCCGATTGAGGGCGTGCGGGTTTTTCGCGAGAAAGAACGCGAGATGAGCTGGCTGACGCAGCCGCAGATTGCGGCGCTTCTGGCGGCGTGCGAGGCGTACGGTAACGCGGATTTAACACGGGTGGTGAAGGTGTGCCTGGCGACCGGGGCGCGCTGGCGCGAGGCGGAGAGTCTGACGCGTGCGCAGCTGGCGGCGCAAAAGATTACGTTTATCAAAACGAAGGGCGGGCGCAACCGGACGGTGCCTGTTCCGGGCTGGTTGTTTGAGGAGCTGGCGCCGCTTTCGGGGGCGTTGTTCCGCCCGTGTTACGGTGAGTTTACGAAGATGTTGGCGACCACGTCGATTTCGCTGGCCGAGGGGCAGAAAACGCATGTGTTGCGTCATACGTTTGCCGCGCATTTTATGGCCAATGGCGGCAATATTCTGGTGCTGCAACGCATTCTGGGGCATGCGAATATCCGCGAGACGATGCGCTACGCGCACTTCGCCCCGGATCATCTCGAAGAGGCGGTGACGCTGAGTCCTCTCGCCCATTTCCCTGGCGGCAAAGTGGCGGCAGACGTTGCATAACCCTGCAATTCAATGCAGGAAAAACGCTTTATTTTCAAGGTAAATAGCGCTCCCGCCAGCCACCGCGCAAAAGCGTCTTAACTAAGGATCGCGTGGGCGACATCCGAAAAATTTTCGCCGCCGCACCTCCTCTCTCCCACCTTTTAGTTTAAAAAATTAACCTTTTGCTGATGATTAATTTACAATGCCGCTCCGACCTGGAGGATTAGCGGTGAAGAACGTTTTTCATCAATACGCAGCAAAACGTACCGCCGCATGGCTGGCGCTGTTTTCGATCCTGCTGATCCTCGTCGCGCCGCAAATTTCCACTGCCTTACTCAACGATCCGATGCCCGGCATGCAGCATGAAATGAACATGCCTATGGCTGAGCATCTCGAGATGCCGCAAGCGCATGGCGAGCAGCACGAAACGCTGCCCGTCGATCATGCGCAAGCCTGCGGCTACTGCGTGCTATTAGCCCATGTTCCCGGTCTGATTTTTCTTGCTGTTTTACTGCTGCTCGGGCGCGCGTTACGCACACGTTTTACGCCTGTTCGTCAGAAAATCACGCTCTGGCTTTGCTTCCCCTGGCTCTGCCCTGATACCCGCGCGCCGCCGCGCGTCTGCTTTTCCATTTATTAAATCTGTTCGTTCGCCTAACGCGAAACGGCACACTTTAGCTATTCTGAGGAAAAGTATGACAACCTGCACCCCGCGTGCGGCGTGGCTTAACCTGCTACGACGCCTGCACTTCTCTATTGGCCTGTTTGTTGGCCCCTTTATTTTTATCGCAGCGCTCAGCGGCACGCTATATGTTGCTACGCCGCAACTGGAAAATGCGCTCTACCATGATGCGCTCTACGGTGTCAGCGATGGTGCGCGTCAGCCGCTGGCGCAACAAATCGCCGTTGCACAGCAGGCCACTGGCGGGCAGTTGTGCATTCATGCGATACGCCCAGGCCTTACAGATAATGAAACAACGCGCGTGATGTTTGCTGACCCGGCGCTGGGCGTTTCGGAAAACCGCGCTCTCTTTATCGATCCGCGAACGCTGCAAGTAAAAGGCGATATGACGGTTTACGGCACCAGTGGAATTTTGCCGCTGCGCCAGTGGATTGACTATTTCCACCGCTCGCTGTTACTGGGTGACATTGGCCGACTCTATAGCGAGCTTGCCGCGTCATGGATGTGGGTCGCGGTACTTGGCGGTATTGCGCTGTGGTTTTACACCCGGCCAAAGCGGCGTATCCATAACCAGACGCAAAACACGCGCCGCCTGCATGCCGCGCTCGGCTGGAGTTTGCTGGCAGGGATGCTGCTCTTTTCCGCTACCGGGCTGACCTGGTCTCAATGGGCGGGCGGCAATGTTGACCGCCTGCGTACGGCGTTTGGCTGGATGACGCCACAAGTGAATACGCAGCTACACGGTACTGCGCCTGCTGCCGATCCTCACGCTGAGCATCATATACACCATGAATATATGCCTGAAATGACGACAGTTCCGGCGGATTATGATGAGGTGCTGCAAAGCGCGCAGCGCGCGGGCATTTCCGCTGTGAAATTAGAGATTCGCCCGCCGCGCAGCCAGGATAAAGCCTGGACGGTGACGGAAATTGACAGGCGCTGGCCGACCCAGGTCGATGCGGTTGCTATCGACGCCAGCACCATGACAGTGGTGGACCGCACACGCTTTTCAGACTTTCCGTTGATGGCAAAACTGACGCGCTGGGGCGTAGATTTTCATATGGGCGTTTTGTTCGGCGTGGTGAATCAGCTGTTGTTGATAGCCTTTGGGGTGGCGCTATGCGTCATGATTATTCTTGGGTATCGGCTCTGGTGGCTACGCCGCCCGGCAGTAAATTCATTCAGCACCCTGATGAAATGCTGGCTTTCGCTTCCTTTCTCCGGACGGGCGATAACCCTGCTGGCGGCATTATTGCTGGGCCTGGCATTACCAGTGATGGGCGGTAGCCTGCTGCTTTTTGTGCTGGTTGATACCCTGCGCTGGAAGCGCCAGGTGCTCAGCGCGGTTTAATAAACGTGGCGCGGTATTGTCCCGCGCCGCTTAACCGGAAAGTAAACGTTACATATTCGCTGCGACTGAAACGTCTTAAAATGGCTATTGTAAAGTAATCGTTACGCATTGTGGATTGAAATCTTTACCAGCTATGGTATGGTTACATGACCTCACCAGAGGCAAACTATCGCAAACCGCCATACAGGACCGCCATCATGCAAAAAGACGCGCTGAACAACGTACATATCACCGACGAACAGGTGTTGATAACCCCTGATCAATTAAAAGCCGCGTTTCCGCTTACCGCAGAACAAGAAGCGCAAATCGCGCAGTCCCGCAAAACCATTTCAGACATTATTGCCGGGCGCGACCCGCGTTTGCTGGTGGTCTGCGGCCCTTGTTCCATTCACGATCCGCAGGCCGCAATTGAGTATGCTCGTCGATTTAAAACCCTTGCCGCAGAGGTCAGCGATAGCCTCTATCTGGTGATGCGCGTCTATTTTGAAAAACCCCGTACCACCGTTGGCTGGAAAGGGCTGATTAACGATCCGCATATGGATGGTTCATTTGAGGTGGAAGCGGGGCTGAAAATTGCGCGTCAGCTGCTGGTGGAACTGGTCAGTCTTGGGTTGCCGCTGGCGACCGAAGCGCTGGATCCGAACAGCCCGCAGTTCCTTGGCGATCTGTTTAGCTGGTCGGCGATTGGCGCGCGTACCACTGAATCCCAGACGCACCGCGAAATGGCGTCCGGTCTGTCGATGCCGGTCGGGTTTAAAAACGGTACCGATGGCAGCCTGGCAACCGCCATCAACGCGATGCGCGCCGCGGCGATGCCGCACCGTTTTGTCGGCATCAACCAGGCAGGCCAGGTCTGCCTGCTGCAAACGCAAGGCAACCCGGACGGCCACGTCATTCTGCGCGGCGGCAAAGCACCAAACTACAGCCCGGCAGACGTTGCGCAGTGTGAAAAAGAGATGGAACAGGCAGGACTGAAGCCGTCGCTGATGGTAGATTGCAGTCATGGTAATTCCAACAAAGACTACCGCCGCCAGCCAGCCGTGGCCGAGTCTGTTGTCGCACAAATCAAAGACGGCAACCGTTCGATTACGGGGCTGATGATTGAAAGCAATATTCATGAAGGCAATCAATCATCCGAACAACCGCGCAGCGCAATGAAATACGGCGTCTCTGTTACCGATGCCTGCATCAGTTGGGAAACGACGGAAGCATTGCTGCGTGAAATAGATAAAGACTTGCGCAATAGTCTGGCGGCGCGTCTGGCTTAAGAGGTTGTTATGGTTGCTGAGTTGACCGCGTTACGCGATCAAATAGATGAAGTAGACAAGGCGTTGCTGGATTTACTCGCGCGTCGGCTGGAGCTGGTGGCACAAGTCGGTGAAGTGAAAAGTCACTACGGGCTGCCGATTTATGTTCCGGAGCGCGAAGCCTCTATGCTGGCCTCTCGGCGCAAAGAGGCGCAGGCGCTGGGCGTGCCGCCGGATCTCATCGAAGATGTGCTGCGCCGCGTGATGCGCGAATCATACTCCAGTGAAAACGATAAAGGGTTTAAAACCCTCTGCCCTTCGCTGCGCCCGGTCGTTATTGTCGGCGGCGGCGGGCAGATGGGGCAGCTGTTTGCCAAAATGCTCACCCTCTCAGGTTATGCGGTGCGGATCCTGGAAAAAGAGGACTGGGCGCAGGCTGAAGAACGCCTGGCTGACGCGGGCATGGTGATCGTCAGCGTGCCAATCCACGTTACTGAGCAGGTGATTGCCCGGCTGCCGCCGCTGCCGGAAGATTGCATTTTGGTCGATCTTGCTTCAGTGAAAAATGGCCCGCTCCAGGCCATGATGGCGGCACACTCAGGCCCCGTGCTGGGCCTGCACCCGATGTTCGGCCCGGACAGCGGCAGCCTCGCGAAACAGGTGGTGGTCTGGTGCGACGGGCGCCAGCCGGAAGCGTATCAGTGGTTTCTTGAGCAAATCCAGGTGTGGGGCGCGCGCCTGCATCGTATCAGCGCTGTCGAGCACGATCAGAACATGGCTTTTATCCAGGCACTGCGCCACTTTGCTACCTTCGCTTATGGTCTGCACCTGGCGGAGGAGAATGTGCAGCTTGAGCAGCTGCTGGCGCTTTCGTCGCCCATTTATCGCCTGGAGCTGGCGATGGTGGGGCGCTTGTTTGCCCAGGACCCGCAACTCTACGCCGACATCATTATGGCGTCGCCCGACAATCTGGCGCTGATCAAGCGTTACTATCAGCGTTTTGGCGAAGCCATTGGCTTGCTGGAGCTGGGGGATAAACAGGCGTTTATTGAGAGTTTCCGTAAAGTGGAACACTGGTTTGGCGATTACGCCCAGCGTTTCCAGAACGAAAGCCGTATCTTATTGCGCCAGGCAAACGACAGCCGCCCGTAAAATCAAAAGCCGTTTATACTGAAAAGTCAGTGGTCTACCGCTGGCTTTTTTCTTTTTAAGGATGTGTCATGGCTGAGCTGCAAACACTTTTCGACTACACCGGCCACCTGCCGGAGTGCCCGTCCTGGAACGAGGCCGAGCAAGCGTTATACTGGGCGGATATTCTTGAAGGCGAGATCCATCGCTACCATCTGGCATCCGGTGACCATACGGTGCTCTCTTTTCCCGAAGAAGTCGGCTGCTTTGCGCAACGCGAGCAGGGCGGGTTTATTGTCGCCATGCGTAACGCTATCTGGCTGACTGATAAAAGCGGCTTACTTCAGCACAAAGTGTGTGATAACCCTTCAAACCCACAGCTGGCGCGGTTCAACGATGGCGGCACCGATCATCTGGGGCGTTTTTATGCCGGGACTTTCTGGGGGCCGGGAGACTATAACGGTGCGCTGTTACTGCGTGTCGATAATAACCTGACGCCGAAAATCATCCAGTGCGATATTCACGGAGCCAATGGGCTTGCATTTAGCCCTGACAAGCGGTGGATGTATACCTCCGATACGCCAAACGGCGTGATTTACCGCACGCCTCTTGATGCCGCAGGTGAACCGGGACAGCGTGAACCCTTTTACCGGGTCGGGCCTGGGGAGGGTATTCCTGACGGTGCGGCGATGGATGTGGAAGGGTGCTACTGGAGCGCAATGTATGACGGCTGGCGCATCGCGCGATTCTCACCGCAGGGAGAGCAACTGGAAGAACATCGCTTGCCGGTGCGCTGCCCTACGATGGTCTGTTTTGGTGGCGATGACATGAAAACGTTATTCATCACCACCACGCGGGAAAATATGGACGCGCAGGAAGTGGCGCAATACCCCCTTTCCGGTGCGATCTTCACCCTGCCGGTTAAGGTGGCAGGAATGAATAAACCGCTTTTTGCCGGCGGTTAAACTGCCTCGACGGGCACCACATTTTCGCTGGGGTAGCAGCCAAGCACTTTGAGTGAGCGGGTGATATCGGTAAGCTCACGCAACGCTTTTTGCATCTCGATGGATTGCAGGTTGGCCTGCACATCGAGATAAAACATCTCTTCCCACGGATTGCCGTTTATCGGGCGCGACTCCAGCTTCGTCATGATAACGTTGTGCTTGCGCAGGACCAGCAGCGCCTCAACCAGCGCACCGGCCTGCTGTCCCGTTGCGATTAACAGCGTAGTTTTTGCCGGAACCTGCTCTGAAACCTCAATCGCTTTGCGTGCCAGCACCACAAACCGGGTGATGTTTTGTGTCTGGTTTGCCAGGTTACGCTCCAGCACCTGCAGCCCATAAAGCGCGCCGCCTGCTTCACTGCCTAATGCCGCAACATGGGGGGAGTTTGCCTGGGCGACTTTCTCCATTGCCGACGAGGTGCTTTCGCAATACTCAATTTTCCACTGCGGGTAACGATTAAGAAACTGACTACACTGCTGGAACGGCTGCGGATGGCTGTAGACGATCTCTATCTGCTCTAAATCCGTGGAGCCGGACACCAGCACGCAGTGATCGATGGGCACGGTCAGCTCGCCCACGATCGACAAGCTGGTATGTTGCAGTAAATCATACACATCATTAATCGCGCCGGAGCTGGTGTTCTCCAGCGGCACGACCGCGTAATCGGCCTGGCCGGTCTCGACCTGATTGAAAATGTCGTGAAACTTCAGGCAACCGCTCTCGATAAACTCATCAAAATGCCTGGCGGCGTACTGGCGTGCTGCCAGGTGGGACCAGGTGCCTTTGGGCCCTAAAAAAGCGATGCGCGCGGAATGTGGGTTGATCTTATTAAGATGCTGCTGGAGCAGGGCTTGCTGGGTAAGAACAGAGTCTTCGATGATGAGCTGGAACAGGCGGGTAATATAATGTGCATCCAGATGCTGCGCCTTGCCAAGCGTAATCAGACGTTCGAGCAAATCGCGCTCACGATCGATATCACGCACCGGGCGATGCGAGTCGATTTTGGCTTTGCCAACTTCGACTGAGAGCTGGCGGCGTTGGGCCAGCAAAGCCAGCAGCTGTTCATCCAGCGCGCTGATTTTTACGCGTAAATCCAGTAAGGGGTTATCAGCCGTCATGTTGTTGCCTTTAATTGTTATCAATAAAAAAGGCCTCCCGGTTGGGAGGCCTTGTTGTTCGTCTTCGCATTCTTTATCACAAAGCGAATTGCCTCCCGAATCAGGGGAAGGTAAAAAAGAATGCGAAGAAGAACGGAACGGTATTCATGGCTATTTCCTTAGTGCGACACAGTTACACTACCCGTACTGTTTTCGTTCTGTCAATAAAAAACGCGCCCGCAGGCGCGCCAGTTAAAACGTTTGGATTACTCTTCTTCTTCAACAAAGCTTGCGTCTTTCACCGAACTGGTGGCACGGCGCGCTTCACCTTTGTGCTGCACTTTATTGAGCTGCCGTTCCAGCTTGTTAATTAATTCGTTGATAGCGGTATACATATCTTCATGTTTTGCGCTGGCAACCAGATGCCCGTTCGGCGTGCTGATCGTCGCATCGGCCATAAATCCATCGGGTTCTTTGGACAGAATAATATGTGGGTTAATCAGATGAGTTTGCCATTTTTCCAGTTTGGCGAGACGGTCTGCGACATGCTGGCGAATAGCCGGAGTAATTTCCATTTGTTTACTGGTAATGTTCACTGTCATAAATTTTACCTCTTGTCTTTCCGTCTTGGTAATTTCAGCATACCTCGCCAAATGTCAAATTGTGTGATGGATATCATGTTATTTTGTCACTTTTTGTCAATGAAGTCTTTTTGTGAGGCAGGACAGGAAGAGGTGAAATTAATCTTGTCGGATGCGGTTTTTGCCGTCATAGTTGACAGGTTGGGCAGGCGCTAAACCGGTTCAGCCTGTAGCCAGAATGCATAAAAAAACGGCAGCCCAGGCTGCCGTTTTGCTACATCGGTGACTGTCAGGTATTGCTGCCGTTCGCGGCGATGATTTTGGCGACTTTTTCAGCCTGCGCGTTCATCTGCATCTCACGATAAGCGTTTTCCATCAGCGGCAGCGCATCACGCGTTGCCTGAGTATCCGGGAAATCACGCAGCATACCTTCTACACGGTTAACCACCGCAACCCATGCACCACGGCGCGTATAGTAATCCGCAACGGAATACTCATATTTCGCCAGGCGATCCTTGAGGAACACCAGACGTTTGGTCGCATCCGTCACGTACTGGCTTTTAGGATAGCCGCGCACCAGTTTGGAGAAGTCGTTAAACGCATCGCGAGCGTGCTGCGGGTCGCGATCGCTACGATCTACGCCAAAGAACCCCTGCAACGCACTGTCATCCAGCGCCATATTGGTCAGGCCGCGCATATACATCACATAATCAATGTTTGGATGCGTTGGATTGAGGCGGATAAAGCGATCGATCGCGGCTTGCGCCAGCGGCAGGTCGGCATTTTTGTAGTAAGCGTAAATCAGATCCAACTGCACTTGCTGAGAGTAAGGACCAAACGGATAACGATTATCCAGCGCTTCCAGTTGCGTTATTGCCGCCTTCCAGTTACCGTCTTGCAGCTTTTGCTGGGCTGTCGCGTAGATTTCATTTGGCGGATTATCAGGCACCTCGTCCTTTGAACCGGAGCAACCCGCCAAAGCCAGGCTCAACGTGGCGGCTGCCACCAGATATTTCATGCGCGTCATGACGTTTAGACTTTCCTCAGAATGTTTATACGGGAGATTCTTTATTCCTGCTCCCCATTAAGACCAGCTACAATAGCACACTATATTAAACGGCAAAGCCGTAAAACCCAACGTTAACGAAGAAGCTGTATATGGCACAACGAGTACAACTCACCGCAACGGTGTCCGAAAATCAACTCGGTCAACGCTTAGATCAGGCTTTGGCCGAATTGTTCCCGGATTATTCACGTTCGCGAATAAAAGAATGGATTCTTGACCAGCGCGTGCTGGTCAATGGCAACATCAGCGACACGCCGAAAGAAAAAGTGTTGGGCGGCGAAAGCATTGCCATCAATGCTGAAATCGAAGAAGAGGCCCGCTTTGAGCCGCAAGATATCCCGCTGAACATTGTTTATGAAGATGATGACATCATTGTTATCAATAAGCCGCGCGATCTGGTGGTTCACCCAGGCGCAGGGAATCCTGACGGCACCGTGCTGAATGCATTACTGCATTATTATCCGCCCATCGTGGATGTTCCGCGCGCTGGCATTGTGCACCGTCTGGATAAAGACACCACCGGTTTGATGGTGGTGGCAAAAACCGTACCTGCGCAAACGCGGCTGGTCGAATCATTACAACTGCGCGAAATCACGCGTGAATATGAAGCGGTTGCCATCGGGCACATGACGGCGGGCGGTACCGTAGAGGAACCTATCAGCCGCCACCCAACCAAGCGCACGCACATGTCCGTGCATCCGATGGGCAAACCTGCCGTTACCCACTACCGCATTATGGAGCACTTCCGCGTGCATACGCGCCTGCGCCTGCGCCTGGAAACCGGGCGTACGCACCAGATCCGCGTGCATATGGCGCACATTACCCATCCGCTGGTGGGCGATCAGCTCTATGGCGGTCGCCCGCGTCCTCCGAAAGGTGCATCGGAAGAATTTATCGAGGTACTACGCAAGTTTGACCGCCAGGCGTTGCATGCGACTATGCTGCGTCTTTATCATCCCATCAGCGGAATTGAGATGGAATGGCATGCGCCGATCCCACAGGATATGGTGGAACTTATCGATGCGATGCGCGCCGATTTTGAAACCCATAAGGATGATGTCGCCTGGTTATGACCCAACTTATCCTCCCGGACTGGCCGTTACCTGAAGGGGTAGCCGCCTGTAGTTCAACGCGTATGGGTGGCGTGAGCCTGCCGCCGTATGACTCCCTGAACCTTGGCGCGCACTGTGGCGACGATCCTGCTTCGGTGGAAGAAAATCGCTCGCGCCTGTTTGCCGCTGGCGGTTTACCGTCAAAACCGGTCTGGCTGGAGCAGGTGCACGGCACCGATGTGCTGAAACTCAGCGGTGAATCTTATGCGTCGAAGCGGGCGGATGCGTCGTACAGTAATACGCCGGGGACAGTGTGCGCAGTGATGACCGCCGACTGCCTGCCGGTGCTCTTTTGTAACCTTCAGGGTACAGAAGTTGCCGCTGCGCACGCGGGCTGGCGTGGATTATGCGCCGGTGTGCTGGAGTCCACCATCGCCTGTTTTACGGATGACAAGCAAAATATCATGGCCTGGCTGGGGCCTGCTATCGGGCCGCGGGCGTTTGAAGTGGGCGCGGAGGTGCGTGAGGCGTTTATGGAAAAAGATGCCCAGGCAGAGCAAGCGTTTCGTCCCGCGGGTGACAAGTATTTCGCTGATATTTATCAGCTTGCTCGTCAGCGTCTGGCAAACGCGGGCGTGACCCGGGTGTTCGGCGGCGATCGCTGCACGTTTAGTGAACAAGAGACTTTCTTCTCATATCGCCGGGACAAGGTTACTGGTCGTATGGCAAGTTTTATTTGGCTGATATAACCTAAAGAATCAAGACGATCCAGTACGTGTAGGTTTTCTTTTGCATAATTCAGGTCAATAACCTTGAATAATTGGGGGATGACCTCATTTAATCTCCAGTAGCAATTTTGACCTGTTATGGGAGGAATTATGCGTCTGGATCGTCTTACTAATAAATTCCAGCTTGCTCTTGCCGATGCCCAGTCGCTCGCACTGGGGCACGACAACCAATTTATCGAACCTCTTCATTTAATGAGCGCCTTGCTGAAACAAGAAGGTGGTTCGGTTTATCCATTATTAACCTCAGCCGGCGTCAATGCTGGCCAGTTACGCACAGCCGTAGAAGAGGCGCTAAGCCGCTTACCGCAGGTGGAAGGCACCGGCGGAGACGTGCAGCCATCGCAGGAGCTGGTGCGTGTACTGAACCTTTGCGACAAGCTGGCGCAAAAAAGGGGTGACAATTTTATTTCGTCAGAGCTTTTTGTGCTGGCGGCGCTGGAATCACGCGGCACGCTGACAGATTTATTGAAATCTGCCGGTGCGACAACGGCCAACGTGACTCAGGCAATTGAACAAATGCGTGGAGGAGAAAACGTGAACGACCAGGGAGCTGAAGATCAACGTCAGGCCTTGAAAAAATTCACGGTCGATCTGACCGAACGTGCCGAACAAGGCAAACTCGATCCGGTCATTGGCCGTGATGAAGAGATCCGCCGTACTATTCAGGTATTGCAGCGTCGAACCAAAAATAACCCGGTGCTTATCGGGGAGCCAGGCGTCGGGAAAACCGCCATTGTTGAAGGGCTGGCGCAGCGTATTGTTAACGGTGAAGTACCAGAGGGGCTAAAAGGCCGCCGTGTTCTGGCGCTGGATATGGGCGCGCTGGTGGCGGGCGCGAAGTATCGCGGTGAATTTGAAGAACGCCTGAAAGGTGTGCTGAACGATCTGTCGAAACAGGAAGGCAACGTTATCCTGTTTATTGATGAACTGCATACGATGGTCGGTGCCGGTAAAGCCGATGGCGCAATGGATGCGGGCAATATGCTCAAACCTGCGTTAGCGCGCGGCGAGCTGCACTGTGTGGGTGCAACCACGCTTGACGAATACCGTCAATTTATCGAAAAAGACGCAGCGCTGGAGCGGCGTTTCCAGAAAGTGCTGGTTGCAGAACCGACGGTGGAAGACACCATCGCTATCCTGCGTGGGTTGAAAGAGCGCTATGAGCTGCACCACCATGTGCAAATCACCGATCCGGCGATTGTCGCAGCAGCAACCTTATCGCACCGTTATATCTCTGACCGTCAGTTGCCGGATAAAGCCATTGACCTGATTGATGAAGCCGCATCCAGCATCCGTATGCAGATCGACTCAAAACCGGAAGAACTGGATAGGCTCGACCGGCGCATCATTCAGCTCAAGCTGGAACAGCAAGCGCTGATGAAAGAATCCGATGAGGCAAGCAAAAAACGTCTCGATATGCTCAATGAAGAGTTGGCCGATAAAGAGCGTGAATATTCTGTCTTAGAAGAAGAGTGGAAAGCAGAAAAAGCGTCGCTTTCCGGCACGCAGACTATCAAAGCAGAACTGGAACAGGCGAAAATCGCCATGGAACAGGCGCGGCGTATTGGCGATCTTGGCCGTATGTCAGAGTTGCAGTATGGCACCATCCCCGAACTGGAAAAACAGCTGGCGGCAGCCACCCAATCGGAAGGTAAAACCATGCGCTTGCTGCGTAACCGTGTAACGGACGCCGAAATCGCCGAAGTGCTGGCGCGCTGGACCGGTATCCCGGTTGCACGAATGATGGAGAGCGAGCGCGACAAACTGCTGCGTATGGAGCAGGATTTGCACCATCGTGTGATTGGCCAGGACGAAGCGGTGGAAGCCGTCTCGAATGCAATTCGTCGCAGCCGCGCGGGGTTATCCGATCCGAACCGCCCAATTGGTTCATTCCTCTTCCTTGGGCCTACCGGGGTCGGGAAAACCGAGCTGTGTAAAACGCTGGCGAACTTTTTGTTTGATAGCGACGATGCAATGGTGCGCATTGATATGTCCGAGTTTATGGAGAAACACTCTGTCTCGCGTCTGGTCGGTGCGCCTCCGGGATACGTCGGTTATGAAGAGGGCGGCTACCTGACTGAAGCGGTTCGTCGCCGTCCTTACTCCGTCATCCTGCTCGATGAAGTGGAAAAAGCGCATCCGGACGTTTTCAATATTTTGTTGCAGGTACTGGATGATGGCCGACTGACGGACGGGCAGGGCAGAACGGTCGACTTCCGTAATACGGTTGTGATTATGACCTCTAACCTTGGTTCGGATCTGATTCAGGAACGCTTTGGCAACCTGGATTATGCTCATATGAAAGAGTTGGTGCTGGGCGTGGTCAGCCAGAGTTTCCGTCCGGAGTTCATCAACCGTATAGATGAAGTGGTGGTCTTCCATCCGCTGGGTGAAAAACACATTGCTTCTATCGCCCAGATCCAGCTGCAACGCCTGTACAAACGGCTGGAAGAGCATGGTTATGCGGTCACCATTTCCGACGAGGCGCTGAAACTGCTCAGTGCGAACGGTTACGATCCGGTGTATGGCGCGCGCCCTCTGAAACGCGCAATCCAGCAACAAATCGAAAACCCGCTGGCTCAACAGATTCTTTCTGGCGAGCTAATCCCCGGAAAACCGGTGGAACTGGTGGTGAAAGACGATCGTATTGTTGCAGTGCAGTAAGTCACAAAATAGAAAAACGGGCCCTTCGGGGCTCGTTTTTGTTTTAAAAACCAGGCAAAACTTAACGAATTCTCTGTGTTGTGGTTAAAAAACAACCGAATGGTAACTTTTTTCAAATTAGGGGTTGCCAGCGGAAATTATCTCCCTATAATGCGCCACCACTGACACGGCACAACGGCAAACACACCGGCCTGTCAGGCGAAGAAATCTGAAATTAATCAGTTGACTTCGCAGCGGGAAAGCGTAATATACGCAGCCCGCGCCGCAGTGAAAAACGCCGCGGCG
>NZ_JBQPOM010000055.1:0-40172 GCF_052220145.1 Vagococcus sp. WN89Y
TCCTGCGACACTCTCCGCTAATTTTAAAACGAACGGTGTTGAGCACCATTCTTAACCACCTCGCAAAAACCTACCGAAATATGGTGCTGGTTTATTAGCGCTGATTTAGTGGGGATCCCTCAGCGCTGCGGCGGGGTGTTTTTATTTTGCCAGGCCCAGTCTTGGGATCTCAATCGCCGGGCAGCGATCCATCACCACATTCAGCCCCGCCTCGCGAGCCAGCACTGCCGCCTGTTCATTGATCACGCCAAGCTGCATCCACACGGTTTTTGCCCCCACAGCAATAGCCTCCTGCGCCACGCCCCAGGCTGCTTCAGAATTGCGGAACACATCCACCATATCAATTTTTTCCGGGACGTCAGCGAGCGTCGCATATCCTTGCTGGCCCAACAAGGTACTCCCCGCTACTTTCGGCGAGACCGGGATCACGTAATAGCCCTGATCGAGCAAGTACTTCATCACGCGATAGCTCGGGCGATCGGGCTTGTTGCTGGCGCCCACCAGCGCAATTGTTCGGGTTGTTTGCAGAATTTCGGCTATCTCAGAATCTTTCATAATATCCTCCGGCTGTTTCTCAAAGTGTATCTCATACAGCGGCAGGCAACCATTTCCATACATTCGCATGAGTGCGTAAGTCACCGCTGTACCTGTAAATTAATCAATATATTCCGTCATGTGACAGGGGGCAGTTATGCGAGCCGGTCTGACGGCTATGGTGATTATCTGCTACTTTCCGGCTGCTGTGCTGGCGACAACGCTGCGTCTTTCTGGCGATATCGACCTGCTGGTACTTGATGGAAAAAAAGTGTCCAGTTCATTGCTACGCGGCGCGGAAAGTATTGAACTGGAGAATGGCCCGCACCAGTTGGTGTTCCGGGTAGAAAAAACCATCAGCCTGAACAATCATCAGCAAATTCTGTATACGTCGCCGGCGCTTATCGCCAGCTTTGATACGCAAAACGTTAATCAGGTGAATTTCAGTTTGCCGGAAATGAATACGCAGAAGCAGGCTGAGCAGTTCAATACTACGCCACGTGTCGCGTTGCTGGATGGCAACGCAACGCCTATTCCTGTGCGCCTTGATGTGCTTGAAACGGACGCAAATATTCATATTGAGAATTATGAAATCGCCACCGAGCGCTATAACAAGTCAGGAAAAATCGCCGCCCTGTCCCGGCCCGCACAAAAAATCGCCGACGACAGCACGCTATTGTCCGGCATTTCCGAGCTGGATATCCCTCCCTCGCAAACCTTTACTGAACAGCGACTTAAATACTGGTATCAGAAAGCGGACCCCGCAACCCGCAAACGTTTTATCGAATGGACGCAGCACCAGCCTGCTTCCTGAGGTAGCGTCAACTCACACTCCCTTTGTGCCAACAGCTTTTTTTTCTGCCTTCGCTTGCAGACTCATGCGCTTGCAGTAATCTGTAGCAAAATCACTATGGGAACAGAGTATGGAACTGACAACTCGCACCATTGCTGTGCGTAAGCACATCGCACTGGTGGCGCACGACCATTGTAAAGAGATGCTTATGAAGTGGGTGGAGCGGCACCGCGCGGTGCTGGCTCAGCACGAACTGTACGCGACCGGCACTACCGGAAACCTGATTCAACGGGCGTCTGGCCTGACGGTAAACGCGATGCTGAGCGGCCCGTTGGGCGGCGATCAGCAGGTGGGCGCGCTGATTTCGGAAGGGAAAATTGATGTACTGATTTTCTTCTGGGACCCGCTTAATGCTGTGCCGCACGATCCGGATGTTAAAGCACTGCTGCGCCTGGCGACCGTGTGGAATATCCCGGTTGCGACGAATATGTCCACCGCCGATTTTATTATTGCTTCCCCACAATTCAATGAGAGCGTCGATATCCTGATCCCGGATTATCCACGCTATCTGGCCGAACGCCTGAAGTAATGCCAGGCGGCGTAAGCCGCCTGAATTTACGGCTTCCTTGTTACCGGCACATTCAGAGCTTTCAGGCTCTCGACAAATGCCGACGGTTTCTCTTTATCAAACAGCAGCCAGACCCGTTTACGCGCACGTGTTAGCGCGACATATAACAAGCGACGCTCCTCTGCATCAGGAAACGCTTCCGGCTGTGGCAGTAATGCCTGCTCCATGATCGACTCCCGCGCCGGAGCCGGAAAACCGTCTGCGCCATCCTGTAAACCCAGCACAATCACATACTCCGCCTGCTGACCTTTGCTGGCATGGATCGTCATAAAATCGAGCTGCAATTTCGGCCAGCGCGTCGCGGCTTTCGCCAGACTCTCCGGCCTGGCATGATGATAGCGCGCCAGCACCAGGATCCTGTCCTCTGGGGTGGCATAACCGCTGAGCTTGTCCAGCAGTGCATCAAGATGCTCTTGCGGGAGCAGCGTCACCGCGTTTTTGTCGCCTTTTGTCAGACTGTTTAGCGGCTTAGCCAGCTGCCACGGGTTCTGCTGAATAAAGCGGTTCGCCACTTCACCGATCCGCGTGTTGAAACGGTAAGTGGTATCGAGCGCGCAGAGATCGCCTTCGCCAAAATAGTCCTGAAACGCGGTAGTCAGGGAAAGCTGCGCACCACTGAACCGGTAAATAGCCTGCCAGTCATCGCCGACGGCAAACAGCGTCGTCTGCGAGTTTTGTTTACGCAGCGCCGCAAGCAGCGCCGCCCGTTGTGGCGAGATATCCTGAAACTCATCCACCAGGATATGCTTCCACGGGCTGATAAACCGCCCTTTTTCCAGCACATTAATGGCCTGGTGAATCAGTCCGGAAAAATCGACCGCATTTTCCGTTTTCAAGGCGGTTTTCCAGGCTTTCAAAAGCGGCGACATAAGCTTGATGCGCTTACCAAACAGCTCACGCACCTCTTCCGGCGCGCTGGCAATCATGTCAGCCTGCGCGCCGCCATGCATACGCATCAACCCAATCCAGCGGTCAAGGCGTGGCGCAATGCGGCGCTGCAATTTTTCATCCTGCCAGAAATTACCTTCCGGGACGTTCCATGACATCTCCTCTTCCAGCCACTGCCGCCAGCCTTTCGCCTGCGCTTTCTTTTCACTGCACTGCTCACGCCAGGCCTCGGTCAGCAGCGCATGGCGTGCAGCGGTATTGCTCTCCAGCTCGCTTATCACCGGCGCTTTTTTACTGCCCTGCTGGATAATATAGAGCGCCAGCGCATGAAAGGTACGGGCGGTTATCTCTTCGGTATGCAAGCGTTCACAGATACGTTCATCCATCTCCTGCGCGGCTTTACGCCCAAACGCCAGCAGCAGGATCTGATCCGCTGCGGCCTCGCCACGGGCCAGTAACCACCCGGCTCGCGCAACCAGTACCGAGGTTTTACCGCTACCTGCACCGGCTAACACCAGCAAAGCGTGCTCGCCATTCACCACCGCGCGGGCTTGCGCCGGGTTGAGCGGCGAGCTTTCAATCTGGTCAAAAAAAGCGGCGTATTGCGTCAGCATCGCCTCGGTATAGGCCTGATTGTGCGCGTCCCGCCGCTCCTGGGCGTCATGGAGCCACGCCTGGCACTGTTGCCATAACTCGCGGCAGTTTTCAAACTCAGGCAGACGGCGTGTCGGCAACGGAAGCGCCGCAAAAGCGTGCTGTAATTGTTGCTGCAACCCGTTTAGCTGGTTACGCGTCAGCCATTTTTGCGTATCGGTGCGCCCGGCAATCTGCGCCAGTTGTTCAGAGAGAACGCTTGCCGCAACCTCGCTCATCTCTTCGCTCCACGCTTTCCAGCGTTCACTTAACTGATGATAAAAACGCTGCGTTTCGCTCCATTCAGTACCGTGCAAACGCACCACTTTATCGTCAGCCAGCAGAAATTCCAGTTCGCCCCAGACCAGCCCGCGCTTGCACTCAATTGCCAGTAGCTGATTGAAAGGAATAAGGTACTCATGCCGGTCGCCCGCCACTTTGATCCCTGCGTTTAGCATAACCGCACGATCATAAGGGTGCTGTGCCAGACGTTTTCCCAGCGAAGTCGCTTTCAGTTCCATGACTTATCATTCTCAGCTTGTGACAATAATTGCCAGTTTACCTGCCAGAGAATTAGTGCTCCAGTCCAAAAAGTCGTTACAATTGTCGGGATAATGACTTCACAGGGTTGCACAGAGGTTTTATGCGTACAGTTTTGAATATTCTGAACTTTGTTCTTGGCGGTTTTGCCACCACGCTGGGCTGGCTGTTGGCGACGGTCTTAAGCATTTTGTTTATCGTTACGTTACCGCTGACGCGTTCCTGTTGGGAAATAACCAAACTTTCGCTTATTCCCTGGGGAAATGAAGCGATTCATGTCGATGAGTTAGAGCCGCAAGGCAAAAATAGCCTGCTGAATGCAGGCGGCACGGTGCTGAATATCCTCTGGTTTGTGCTGTTTGGCTGGTGGCTATGCATCATGCATATTATTGCTGGCATCACCCAGTGCCTGACTATTATCGGCATTCCGGTTGGCGTGGCGAATTTTAAAATTGCCGCGATTGCGCTGTGGCCCGTAGGACGCCGCGTGGTATCCGTCGAGACGGCCCGCGCCGCGCGTGAAGCCAACGCCCGCCGCCGCTTTCAGTAACCGGAGCGTCTGACCCTATGTTGAGTCCCCTGCTTCGTCGCTACACATGGAACAGTGCCTGGCTGTATAACGCCAGAATTTTTATTGCCCTTTGCGGCACAGCGGCAGTGCCGTGGTTTCTCGGCGAGGTGAAACTCACCATTCCGCTGACGCTGGGTGTGGTGGCTGCCGCGCTGGCGGATCTGGATGATCGCCTGACCGGGAGGCTGCGCAACCTGGTTATTACTCTTATCTCGTTTTTTATTGCCTCAGCGTCGGTAGAACTGCTTTTTCCCTGGCCCTGGCTGTTCGCTATCGGCCTTGTTACGTCAACTATCGGTTTTATTTTGCTTGGCGGTCTCGGCCAGCGTTATGCCACCATTGCTTTTGGCGCCCTGCTGATTGCCGTCTATACCATGCTGGGTATTTCGCTGTTCAATCAGTGGTATGAACAGCCGCTGTTGCTGTTAGCCGGTGCAGTGTGGTTTAACCTGCTGACGCTGATTGGGCATGTGATTTTCCCTGTCCGCGCGTTGCAGGACAATCTGGCGCGCTGTTACGAACAACTGGCGCATTACCTTGAGCTAAAATCGCGGCTGTTCGATCCGGATATAGAAGATGAAAGCCAGGCACCCCTTTACGACCTTGCGCTGGCGAACGGCCAGCTGATGACCACGCTTAACCAGACCAAACAGTCGCTGCTTACTCGCCTGCGTGGCGATCGCGGGCAGCGCAGCACACGGCGAACGCTGCACTACTATTTTGCGGCCCAGGACATCCAGGAGCGCGCCAGCTCTTCGCACATTCAGTACCAGACGCTGCGCGAACACTTTCGCTATAGCGATGTGATGTTCCGTTTCCAGCGCCTGCTTTATATGCAATCGCAGGCCTGCGCCCGGCTTTCACGCGCTATTTTATTGCGCACGCCCTACCAGCATGACACCCGCTTCGAACGCGCTTTTATGCACCTGGACGCCGCGCTGGATCGTATTCGCGCCAGCGGTGCGACCTCTGCCGAACATCTCAAAGCGCTCGGTTTTCTGCTTGATAACCTGCGCGCCATTGATGCCCAGTTGGCCAGTATTGAATCCGGCCAGCCGCAAGCGCAGCTCGCAAATGAGACAGAAAACCAGCTCGCCGATGACAGCCCGAACGGTCTTACAGACATCTGGCAGCGGCTGCGCAGCAATTTGACGCCGGAGTCGGCGCTGTTTCGCCATGCTGTGCGTATGTCCGTCGTGCTATGCGTCGGTTATACCTTTATTCAGGTCACCGGTTTGCAACATGGTTACTGGATCCTGCTCACCAGCCTGTTTGTTTGCCAGCCGAACTATAACGCGACCCGCCATCGCCTGACGCTGCGTGTGATAGGAACACTTGTTGGCGTGGCAATTGGCTTACCGGTACTCTATTTTGTGCCTTCCATCGAAGGGCAGCTGATCCTGATTGTTATCACCGGCGTGCTGTTTTTTGCCTTCCGCACGGTGCAATATGCTCACGCCACGATGTTTATTACCCTGCTGGTGCTGTTGTGCTTTAACCTGCTCGGCGAAGGCTTTGAGGTCGCTATTCCACGTATTATCGACACGCTTGTCGGTTGCGCTATCGCCTGGGCTGCGGTCAGTTTTATCTGGCCGGACTGGCGCTTTCGCCACCTGCCGCGTGTTATCGACCGGGCGCTGGAGTCCAATTGCCGCTACCTTGACGCTATCCTTGAGCAATATCATCAGGGGCGCGACAACCGGCTGGCCTACCGTATTGCGCGCCGCAATGCCTACAACTGCGACGCAGAACTGGCCTCTGTGGTCTCAAACATGCCCTCCGAACCCGGCACCACGCCGGAGATGCGCGAGGTGGCGTTCCGGTTGCTGTGCCTGAATCACACCTTTACCAGCTACATTTCCGCGTTGGGTGCGCACCGTGAAAAGCTAACCCAACCGGAAATGCTGCGCCTGCTTGATGATGCGGTCTGCTATGTTGACGACGCCCTGCATCATCTTCCGGCTAATGAAGAACAGGTTCAGGCAACGCTTGCTGACCTGTCGCAACGTATCCGGCATCTGGAACCCCGGCCAGACAGCAAAGAGCCGCTGGTTTTACAACAAATTGGGTTATTGATTGCGCTGCTACCTGAGGTTTCCCGCCTGAAAAATCAGCTGCTGCAAAAAACCTGAGTTACTCCTCCATTAGTGTATTAAGCCACTCCATTAGCTCCTGGCGGCGTATCGCCGGGAGCGCGGCTTCATGCATTCCGGTAATGGCACCTTCCAGCGCGAACAGCACTTTCACGCTCAGCCAGCGATTGTTTTTTCGCAACTTAAGCCAGCACGCTTTCGCCCCAAGATGGCGCAAGGTTTGCTCATCCGTCACCCCTGCTCTGCATAAAGAGGCTTCAAGCTGCGAGGTGAGATTCGGCAAATCACGCAAACGAAGCCGGGCGCTACGCTCTGCTTTTTCGCGGCGCGCAGCCTCCAGAGAAAGACCGGAAAGCCGAAGCAGCAAGGCCTGGTTACACAGAACACCCTCGCCAACGAAGTAGTAATTGAGCGAAACCAGCCGACCACGTTTATTGAACATCAATAAAGGCGCATGTTGTGTAACGGTGTAAGCCGCGCTTTCATCACACGCCCGCAGATAAAGTTCCCCGTCGGCCACGATGCCAAAAACGGTTTTATCAACCGATAAGCTGTATCCACCAAAGTGCGCACGATGACATATTTCACCGAGGGAAGAGAGGCATTCACTTATTTGATAGATCCGCTTATAGGATATGTCTTCCATGATTATTCCCTTATAAATCACATAGTAAAGCAACAATTTGGTTATCGGATCCGTTAATCAGAAAAATAGGCAACCCGGGAGCGGACAGCAAGCGAATTTTACATATTGCCCCATTGAGGCCACAAAATTGCGAGATGGTTTCCGAAAATGAGGTTGATCTTTGAACGTACAGAGGTTACTGTATGTTTATACAGTAACTACAGGGCTGGATTGATTATGTACACTTCAGGCTATGCTAATCGTTCAACAACATTCGCCTCCGCGCATAACTCTTTAACGCGTGGTGATAATACGCGCGTCGCTACCGGGCTGATTAGCGAAGTGGTCTATCGCGAAGACCAGCCCATGATGACTCAGCTTCTTCTGTTACCCCTTTTGCAGCAGCTTGGCCAGCAGTCCCGCTGGTTGCTGTGGCTTACGCCTCAGCAAAAGCTCAGCCGTGAGTGGGTGCAATCTGCCGGGCTGCCGCTCGCTAAAGTAATGCAAATCAGCCAGCTTTCGCCGGGCCTGACGCTGGAATCGATGATCCGGGCGCTGCGCACCGGTAATTACAGTGTCGTTATTGGCTGGCATGCTGAAGAATTAACCGAAGAAGAGCACCATCGCCTCGCGATGGCAGCAGAAGAAGGTAATGCAATCGGCTTTGTAATGCGTCCGGTGCGTCATGATCCACTGGCTGCGAGACCACATTCCGGAATAAAGATTCATTCCAATTTGTATCATTGAGTAAATTTAAGATTTATCCTGGTATTATTTTTGCGTCCGAATAGCGTGATTATTTTATTAGCCAAATACAGGTACAAAGCCTGTCCAGCGCGCTTTGCAGAAATATGATGCTGGCGAAAAGTTCATCAAAATTGTTAAATTTTGTGTATACAAAACCTTTTTTTTCATATGCCTGACGGAGTTCACACTTGTAAGTTTCCAACTACGTTGTAGACTTTACATCGCCAGGGGTGCTCTGCATAAGCGAAAGATATCGGTAAAGATATCTGCTTAGGGAGTAGGAGAGCAAAGCCCCCGGTGAAGGATTTAACCGTGATTTCTCTGTCGAGATTTCCATGGCGATTTTTGGATGATAACGAGGCGCAAAAAATGAAAAAGACAGCTATCGCGATTGCAGTGGCACTGGCTGGCTTCGCTACCGTAGCGCAGGCCGCTCCGAAAGATAACACCTGGTATACAGGTGCGAAACTGGGCTGGTCTCAGTACCACGATGTTGGTAACAACCAGATCCCTAACAATGGCCCGACTCACGAAAGCCAGTTAGGCGCTGGTGCGTTCGGTGGTTATCAGGTTAACCCGTACGTTGGCTTTGAAATGGGCTACGACTGGCTGGGTCGCATGCCGTACAAAGGCAGCGATGTAAACGGCGCATTCAAAGCTCAGGGCGTTCAGCTGACCGCTAAACTGGGTTACCCGATCACTGATGATCTGGATCTGTACACCCGTCTGGGTGGTATGGTTTGGCGTGCAGACGCTAAAAACAACCAAGGTTTCAAAGATCACGATACCGGTGTTTCCCCGGTCTTCGCGGGTGGTGTTGAGTGGGCGATGACCCGCGATGTCGCTACCCGTCTGGAATACCAGTGGACCAACAACATCGGTGATGCACACACCGTTGGTGCTCGTCCGGACAACGGTCTGCTGAGCCTGGGTGTTTCTTACCGTTTCGGCCAGCAGGAAGACGCTGCACCGGTAGTTGCACCGGCTCCGGCTCCGGCTCCGGAAGTACAGACCAAGCACTTCACCCTGAAGTCTGACGTTCTGTTCAACTTCAACAAATCTACCCTGAAACCGGAAGGTCAGCAGGCTCTGGATCAGCTGTACACGCAGCTGAGCAACCTGGATCCGAAAGACGGTTCCGTCGTTGTTCTGGGTTACACTGATCGCATCGGTTCTGACGCTTACAACCAGGGTCTGTCCGAGAAACGTGCTCAGTCCGTTGTTGATTACCTGGTATCTAAAGGTATCCCGGCGAACAAAATCTCTGCACGTGGCATGGGCGAATCTAACCCGGTTACCGGCAATACCTGTGACAACGTGAAACCGCGTGCTGCGCTGATCGACTGCCTGGCTCCGGATCGTCGCGTAGAGATCGAAGTTAAAGGTATCAAAGACGTTGTAACTCAGCCGCAGGCTTAAGTTCCGTCTTAGTAAAAAAACCCCGTCTGCGTACGGGGTTTTTTATTGCCTGCTGAATTATCGCCTGCTGCTCGTTACTCTTTCCCGAGCAACGCCTGCAAATCGTGTTTGAGCGTCGACATTTTCGAGGCATATTTCTCTTTATGCTCCGCATCTTCTATCAACTGCACAATCGTTTCAGAGAGAGTTTTCCCCCGCCGCTGTGCCAGAGCGGCCAGTCGCTGCCAGACCACAAACTCCAGATCGATGGACTTTTTGCGGGTGTGCTGATGCTCGGCATTAAAATGCCGCTTTCGGCGAGCGCGGATAGTCTGCTTCAACCGGTTAACCAGCGTCGGATTGATATGCTGCGCAATCCAGTTATTGACCTGTACCGGTTCATTTTCGAGGGTCAGCAAGACATCGACTGCCTCTTTAGCAGCACTGGCTTCGATATAACGCGTGATTAACTCCCCTTCACGATGCTTTTTAACCAGATATTTCCACTTCCAGCCGCTTTCGAGATTTTCCAGTTGTTGATATTTCATTGCGATCTCAACGTTACCGTGTAACTCAGATCAGAATATCAGTTTTTTCTAACTCTGCTGAAAAGAAATCTCGCTTCGCGAGGTATCACCAACTTTCACCCGGAGAAAGGGCGTAATCATTGTGTGTTGCCCCTGGCTTTCCGGTATAATCCCGCCTTTTACAGCAGACTAAAAAACGACTTTGACCATTACAAAACTTGAATGGAACGACCTGGTTCCTGATACCGACAGTTATCAGGAAGTGTTTGAGTCGCCTGACTTAGTGCGCGAGACGGATTTCTCTCTGGCCGATACGCAGCCACGGCTACAGTACGCGCTGGAGCAGTTACTCTATCCGCTGGCTACCTCGCGCTTTTTGCTGGCGAAAGCGCCAGAAGAAGCTGAATACTTACAGTTAATCGCAAACGCAACGGATGTTCTGGTTCCGCAAACGCGCCCGATCGCCGGTGGGCAGTACCATATCAATGGTTCATCGGTTCGCTTTGAGGCGTCAACAAACGCGGCGTCGGATTTCGTTGGTAGCAAACCTACGGTTATTGCCGACTGGGTAGAAGCAGAACAACTGTTTGGCTGCCTGCGCCAGTTCAATAACGAAATCACCCTGCAACCGGGTCTGGTTCACCAGGCAAACGGCGGCGTGCTGATTATCTCTCTGCGAACGCTACTGGCTCAGCCGCTGTTGTGGATGCGTCTGAAAACGATGGTGACCCGTCGCCGCTTCGACTGGGTTTCCTTTGACGAATCACGCCCGCTTCCGGTGGTCATTCCCCCGATGCCGCTCGACCTGAAAGTTATCCTCGTGGGTGAGCGCGAATCGCTGGCTGAATTCCAGGAAATGGAGCCGGAGCTGTCAACCCAGGCGATTTACAGTGAATATGAAGAGAGCCTGCAAGTTCCTGATAACGAAACGATGACCATGTGGCGTCAGTGGGTCGAACAAACCGCGCGCAGTGAACAACTGCCTCTGCCGGCTGCCGACGCCTGGCCGTCTTTGATCCGTGAAGCGGTGCGCTACACGGGCGATCGCGACACATTACCGTTATGCCCTCTGTGGTTGCTGCGCCAACTGCGTGAAGTGGCGGCGATGACCACGGAAAAAACATTCAGTGGTGAAGAGCTGCAAGCGATGCTGGCACAGCGCGAATGGCGTGAGAGCTTTCTCGCCGAGCGTATGCAGGATGAGATTCTGCTTGAGCAGATCCTTATTGAAACCGAAGGTGAGCGCATCGGTCAGATCAACGCCCTGTCAGTCATTGAATTCCCGGGACATCCGCGCGCATTTGGCGAACCTTCGCGTATCAGCTGCGTGGTGCATGTGGGTGACGGCGAGTTCAACGATATTGAGCGCAAAGCGGAGCTTGGCGGAAATATTCATGCTAAGGGCATGATGATAATGCAGGCGTTTCTGATGGCCGAGCTGGAACTGGATCAGCAACTCCCCTTCTCTGCCTCGCTGACATTTGAACAGTCCTACAGTGAAGTCGACGGCGACAGCGCTTCAATGGCGGAACTCTGCGCGTTAATCAGCGCGCTGGCGGAAGTCCCGATCCGGCAAAATATTGCCATTACCGGCTCCGTAGACCAGTTTGGTCGCTCGCAACCTGTCGGCGGCTTAAACGAAAAGATTGAAGGGTTTTTCGCTATTTGCCAGCAGCGCGAACTTACCGGCCAGCAAGGGGTGATTATCCCGGCGGCTAATGTGCGCCACCTCTGCTTGCATCAGGGCGTGCTGGATGCCATTAGCGCGAAACAATTTTTTATCTGGGCAGTGGATGATGTGATGGATGCTCTACCCTTATTAACAGGCCTGGCCTGGGATGCCGAAGGGCAGAACAATCTCAAGCAGGTTATTCAGGAACGTATAGCTCAGGTGTTGCAACAAGACGCACGCCATCGTTACCCGTGGCCGCTGCGCTGGTTAACCTGGTTTAACCGAAACTGATCGGACTTGTTCGGCGTACACGTGTTAGCTATCCTGCGTCCGAAACTACAAATAAGGCTTATTAAGAACATGGTAGATAAACGCGAATCCTATACGAAAGAAGACCTTCTTGCCTCTGGTCGCGGCGAACTATTTGGTGAAAAAGGCCCACAGTTGCCTGCGCCAAATATGCTGATGATGGACCGCGTGGTCAAAATGACCGAAGACGGCGGTAACTTTAATAAAGGCTATGTTGAAGCCGAGCTGGATATCCATCCGGATCAGTGGTTTTTCGGTTGCCACTTTATCGGCGACCCGGTAATGCCAGGCTGTCTGGGTCTGGATGCCATGTGGCAGCTGGTCGGTTTCTATCTGGGCTGGCTCGGCGGCGAAGGTAAAGGCCGCGCGCTGGGTGTTGGTGAAGTGAAGTTCACCGGTCAGATCCTGCCTACGGCGAAACTGGTGACTTACCGTATCCACTTCAAACGCATCGTGAACCGCCGTTTGATTATGGGCCTGGCCGATGGCGAAGTGCTGGTCGATGGCCGCGTTATCTACACCGCGACCGATCTGAAAGTGGGTCTTTTCCAGGACACTTCTGCTTTCTGATAAAGCCTCCTGCAGTGTTATAAATGCGAAACCTCCGCAGTGCGGAGGTTTCTTTTTCAAAGAGACAGAATCATGCAATGACAGCCCTGTCTTCCATGGCCTCTCGCCAGCCTCCCAGCCACTCGGACCTTTGATTCAGGGTTTGGTAAGGACACATTTCTTTAGGGCGTCCGGTAATACCAGCCTGATAACCTCGTTGATGTGCCCGTTCCAGGCGATCGCGTTTTTGTCTCTTCATGCCTCGTTTCCCTCACTGATTGATCTGGTGGAAATGAAAACAGTGGTTACTTATTACGCAGCCACGATTTACGAATACCCTGGATAGAGAGCCTCGTCAATGCGCAAAATTCACGCCAGTGTCATAAATGTGAGCTAAGCAAAAGTTCATTTGTACAAAAACTGATGATACGCTCAACAAGATAGCTTTCAGACAAAGATAAAAAAAACCGCTAAGGCGCGTGCTTTTAGCGGTTTTTTTAGCCATTAAATTTACTTATGGCAGCGAATTAATCTCTCTGCCGATAGCAGACGCTTCCTGCTGCCACCCCTGAGCCAGCACTTTCACCAGCTCATCGTAGCCATCTTTTTGCTGCTTCAGTTCAATATGGAATGGCCGTTTAATCACGCGCCCCTGATGTTTGAGCAACCACTCGCCGCTGACAATCGCCCGCCCGTCGTAGCGGCCATGAAAACCCGTCACCGTTACGCTTAACGTATCCTGCGTGCTGCCTAAAGGTTGCGAGGCCACCACCCAGCCCGGCAACTGGTTGCTCAGATTCGCCACCAGCGTCGTTCTCAGCTGCTGATCGAGCGGACTGGCCCATAAATTATTGCTGGCAATAACGTATTGCACATCGGTGGTTTGATAAACCACACCGTTACTTGCCAGATAATCAGGCACGGATATTTGCTCTACCCACAGCTGCCGGTTGCCCTCACTGCTCGCCTGCACCGCCGGTTGCGACGGCGCAGGAAGCTGATAGTAGCTTTTAGTGTCATCGCTGCTGCTGCACGCGGACAGCAACATAGCAATAATCACGACTGCGCTTTTTCTCATTCTTTCGCCCTCTTCGGCTGCGGATCCTTTTTACCTTTCGCTTCAAACACCAGCGCGTTGCTCTTCTCGTTGAGCGTTTTCAGCACCGGTTGCAGTTCACGCAGCACCTGATCGAGGCGCTGCATATCCGTCACCATCTTGTTGTAAGCTGCAGAACCAGGCTGGAAGCCCTGCATACTACGATTAAGCTCACGCAACGTAGATTGCATATCTGCCGGTAGCTGCTGCATCGACTGGCTGGCGGTCAGTTTATTCAGACTGTCCAGCGTCGTTTGCAGGCGCTTAAGCGTTTGCTGGCTCTCAGACAGGGTTTTGGTTGCCTGCTCGACCATCGGGTTTAGCGGCAGATTATTGATCTTATCGAGCGTCTCCATCAGGCGCTGCTGGATCTGCGCCAGCCCTCCGCTCACCGTAGGTATAATCGGATACCCGCCGAACTCGCGCATACCTGTTACCGGCGGCACGTTATTGTAGAAATCAAGATCCACGAACAGCGCGCCGGTGACCAGGTTGCCGGTTTTCAGCGAACCGCGCAGCCCACGTTTTAGCAACTCGTTCAGATGCGCCGTCACATCCGGATCCTCACCCAGCTGGGTCGCAATCCGCTCCGGCTCGATGCGCACAAGGATCGGGATACGGTAGTCTTCATTCAGCGCCTGACGCATACCGGGGGCAAAGAACGGTACTTTGCTCACGGTCCCCAGGCGAATACCGCGGAACTCAACCGGCGCGCCGGGCTGCAGCCCGCGAATGGAATCTTTAAAGAACATCAGGTAATCGATATGATCGGTATACAACGAATCCTGAATACTGCGCTGATCGTCATACAGCCTGAAAGCTGTCTTCTCACCGACCGGCTGGCCTAAATCCAGCCCTTCCGGCACGTCAAAGCTCACACCGCCACCAAATAATGTGGTCAGCGATCCCATTTCAACGCGCATACCCGCAGCGGTCAGATCCACCGCAATACCGCTATCCTTCCAGAAGCGCACGTTGCTGGTCACCAGGCGATCGTTGGGCGCATTGATAAAGAGCTGGTAATTCATGGTGCGTTTTTGTGTATCGAATGTGCTGGTTTCCACCGAACCTACACGGTATCCGCGAAACAGCACCGGATCGCCGGGACTCAATTGCCCCGCTTTCTGGCTATCAAGGATCACGCGAATGCCTTTGGCATCCGGCGGCGCGAGCGGCGGCGAATCCAGCAGGGTATAGTGTTCCGGCTGGCTGCCTTTGCTGCCCGGCTGAAGCTCAATATAAACGCCGGAAAGCAATGTGCCGAGACCGCTTATGCCTTCACGGCCTATTTGCGGTTTCACCACCCAGAAGACGGAATCTGTATGCAGCAGCTTTTCCATACCGGCATTCAGCCGCGCTTTAATCGCAACGTGGGTTAAATCGTCGGTCAGCGTTGTGCTCTCCACAACGCCCACATCCACGCTGCGGCTTTTGATAGTCGTCTTGCCGCCAACAATCCCCTCAGCATTGGTCGTGATAAGCGTGACTTCCGGCCCCTGGTGACTGTAATGGTAAAACAAGATCCACGCGCCAATCAGCGCCGTGACTATCGGGAAAATCCATACCGGCGACCAGTTTCTCACTTTTTGCACCCTGGCCTCTGCGCTCTTATTTGCCATGCTCTAAAGACTCCTCATGGTGCGTTTCACCTTCGCGATCCCAGCTTAAACGCGGATCAAATGTCATCGCTGCGAACATCGTAATAATGACCACCAGCGCAAACATCAGCGCCCCCATCGCAGGGTAAATATTCATTAGCCCACCCATGCGTACCAGCGCAGACAGCACTGCGATAACAAAGACATCGATCATTGACCAGCGACCGACAAACTCCACCACCTCATAGATAATGTGCATACGCTCGCTATCACGCTTGCCGTGCCCTTTAGCATCAATGCACAGCCAGGCGATACCGATCATTTTCAGCGTCGGCACCATGATGCTGGCGACAAAAATCACCAGCGCCACCGGATAAGAACCCTCGCTCCATAGTAAAACGACCCCGGCAAGAATGGTGGATGGCATACGGTCGCCCAGCAAATCCGTCACCATAATCGGCAGGATATTGGCCGGTATATAAAGCAACATCGCCATGATCAGTAGCGCCAGCGTCCATTGAATACTGTTACGCCGACGCGCATAGCCACGCGTATGGCAACGCGGGCAGACAGGATTGTCGATAGCCACAACCGCCGTGCAGCACGGGCAGGAGCGCAGGCCCTGCCGGATGCCGGTGATGCCGGGGCATAACGCCCGCTCTGGCTGCGGCGCCGGGGCGATGTCGTCCCACAACCAGTGACGATCGACGCACTGGAAAGCCCGCAGCTGCATCAGGCAAAACAGGCACCAGGGAATAAAACTACTGCCGATACCGATGTCCCCGTAGGCCATGAGCTTCACGAAGCTGACCAGCACCCCGGCGAGGAAAATTTCGGCCATGCCCCAACTTTTTAGCTGGAACAATACTCTGGCGAGCAGGATTTTCAGGCGAAAATCCATGCGGACACGGTTGACCAACAGCAGGATAGTGACCAGACAGAACGCCGGAACCATTTGCACAAACAGCAGGAAGAAGGTACCGAGACTGGCGTAGTTTTCAGAAAACATCACGCCGGGTATTTCCAGCAGGGTGACCTCACTGGTCACGCCCGCCACCTGCATATTAACGAAAGGGAAAAGATTGGACAGCAGCAGCATAAATAACGCAACCACAGCATACGCGGTAGGACGCTGCCTGGGCGCGTCCCACCGGGTTGTCAGCGTTACGCCGCAGCGTGGGCAAGCGGCTTTGTGCCGAAGCTGTAGCGGCGGCAACGCCACCAGCATGTCACATTGCGGGCAGAGAATGTGCCGGGTGTCGTGGTGGTGTTCACACATACAGGCTCCCTTTATGCGCCGTTTTTCAGAGCCTCCAGATACTCCCAGCGTTCAAACGCTTCCTCCAGCGCCTGCTCTGCCGAAGCCATATCCGCTAAGACTTTCTGCGTATGATCGTGCGGCTGGTTAAAGAAACCGGCATCGGCCACTTGTGCCTGCAACGATTCCAGTTGTGCTTCCAGCTGCTCCAGTTTCTGCGGGAGTTGTTCCAGCTCACGTTGCAGGTTATAGCTTAGTTTGTTAGCGCCGCGTTTTACAGTTTCTGCTTTCGCGGCAGGCACTTCGGCACTTTTACTCACCACGGCTTGCTTTTGGGCGAGCGAAGCAGACTGCTGCGCGCGCGCATCGTGATAGCCGCCCACATACTGACCGATACGCCCTTCGCCTTCGAAGATCCAGCACTCGGTCACGGTGTTATCGACAAACTGACGATCGTGGCTGACCAGCAGCACGGTGCCCTGATAGCTGTCGATCAACTCTTCAAGCAATTCGAGCGTCTCGACATCCAGGTCGTTGGTCGGTTCATCGAGGATCAGCAAGTTGCTGGGTTTGAGGAATAAACGCGCCAGCAGCAGGCGGTTACGTTCCCCGCCGGAAAGCGCGCGCACCGGCGTCATCGCCCGTTTCGGGTGGAACAGGAAGTCCTGCAGATAGCCGAGAATATGGCGCGGCTTTCCGTTCACCATCACTTCCTGCTTCCCTTCCGCCAGGTTGTCCATCACGGTTCTGTCCGGGTCCAGCTCGGCGCGGTGCTGGTCGAAATAGGCCACTTCCAGCTTCGTGCCGACATGCACCCGCCCGCTGTCAGCCTGGAGCTGGCCGAGCATCAGCTTAAGCAGCGTGGTTTTACCACAGCCGTTCGGGCCAATCAGCGCTATCTTGTCGCCGCGCTGCACCTGAGTGGAGAAATCACGCACCAGCGTTTTGCCGCCCACGCTGTAGTTGACGTTTTCCATCTCAAAGACGATTTTGCCGGAGCGGGACGCTTCTTCGACCTGCATCTTCGCGCTGCCCATCACCTCGCGGCGCTCGCTACGCTCACGGCGCATCGCTTTGAGCGCACGTACGCGCCCTTCGTTGCGGGTACGGCGCGCCTTGATGCCTTGACGGATCCACACCTCTTCCTGCGCCAGCTTGCGATCGAACTCGGCATTTTGCAGCTCTTCCACGCGCAGCGCTTCTTCTTTTTCCTGCAAATACTGATCGTAATTTCCCGGATAGGAGACCAGTTTGCCGCGATCGAGATCGACGATGCGCGTCGCCATATTGCGGATGAACGAACGATCGTGCGAGATAAAGATAATGGTGCCGGAGAAGGATTTCAGGAAACCTTCCAGCCAGTCGATGGTTTCAATATCCAGATGGTTAGTCGGTTCATCAAGCAGCAGCACGCGCGGGCCGCTGACCAGCGCACGCCCCAGCGCAGCTTTGCGCAACCAGCCGCCGGAAAGCGACGAGAGCGGCGTATCCGCCGACAGCCCCAGCTGCGCCAGCACTTCATTGATACGGTTTTCCAGTTGCCACAGACCGTGGTGATCGAGCATCTCCTGCACCCGCGCCAGTTCGGCGAGATTCTTATCGCTCGGATCGGTCATCACCAGGTGCGAAACCTCATGGTAACGCTTGAGATACTCCGCCTGCTCTTCAATGCCTTCGGCAACAAAATCGTACACGCTGCCGCTGACATTACGCGGTGGGTCCTGTTGCAGGCGTGCAACCACCAGATCCTGTTCATACACGATGCGCCCGTCATCCAGGTTTAGCTCCCGGTTGAGGATCTTCATCAGCGTGGATTTCCCCGCGCCATTACGCCCGACCAGGCACACGCGTTCATTTTCTTCGATATGCAGTTCTGCATTATCGAGAAGCGGTGCGTCGCTAAATGAGAGCCACGCCCCGTGCATACTGATTAATGACATCTATTTATCCTTTCAGGCTGCGGTAATCAGCCAGCAGTTGTGGATTTGACGGTTGCGGGCAAAATCCTGCGACTGCGTTTTTTGGGTAATTTCTTTCGCCACAAGACCCAGTTCCGCCAGCCCGTCGTGATCCATACGGAAACCGCGTTTGTTATTGGAAAACATAATGGTACCGCCCTTACGCAACAGGCGCTTAAGATCCTGCATCAGACGCATATGATCGCGCTGTACGTCGAACGAATCTTCCATACGTTTAGAGTTGGAGAAGGTCGGCGGATCGATAAAGATAACATCAAACTGTTCATCAGTTTCGCGCAGCCAGGCCAGGCAATCGGCCTGGATAAGACGATGCGCGCGACCGCTCAGACCATTAAGTCGCAGGTTGCGCTCTGCCCACTCCAGATAGGTACGCGACATATCCACCGTGGTGGTGCTGCGCGCACCGCCGAGACCCGCGTGCACGCTGGCGCTGCCGGTGTAGGCAAAAAGGTTGAGGAAATCTTTACCGTTGCTCATCTCGCCAAGCATGCGGCGCGCGATGCGGTGATCAAGGAACAGGCCGGTGTCCAGGTAATCCGTCAGGTTGACCCACAGGCGAGCGTTGTATTCACTCACCTCCATAAAGTCACCCTTCTCATTCATCTTCTGATACTGGCTGCTGCCCTTCTGCCGCTCACGGGTTTTCAGCACCAGTTTATTTGGCGCGATACCCAGCACGGTAATGGTTGCGGCGATAATATCAAACAGGCGCTGGCGCGCTTTTTGCGCATCGATAGTCTTCGGCGGCGCATACTCCTGCACCACCACCCAGTCCGCATAGCGATCGACTGCCACGTTGTAATCGGGCAAATCCGCATCGTAAAGACGATAGCACTCTATCCCCTCCTGGCGCGCCCACTTCTCCAGCTTTTTCACATTTTTGCGCAGGCGGTTAGCGTAGTCTTCCGCCATCGCCGGGGCTGTTGCTTCGCCATTATTTTCCGCCAGCTGATAGTTTTTCTGCACACAATCCAGCGGGCCGTTTTTCGCTTTGAACTGACGATCGGCGCGCAGTTGCAGGCAGTTAAGCAAGTCAACAGAGGCGCTGAAGAGCGACAGATTCCAGCCGCCAAACTGTGATTTCAGAATACGCCCCAGCAGGCTGTGCAGCGCGATAAGCGCCGGTTCGCTCTCCAGACGCTCGCCATAAGGCGGGTTGCTGATAACCGTCCCGGTCGGGCCGTTCGGCAGCGGGTTGCTCAGTTGCGCCACATCCTGCACGGAGAAGGTGATAAGCTCGCCAACCCCGGCGCGGCGCGCGTTGCTGCGCGCGCGTTCAATCACGCGGGCATCATTATCCGAGCCGTAAAAGCGCGCTGAATAATTCGCCAGCCCCTGGCGCGCGCGGGTTTGCGCTTCTTCTTTTATCTCTTTCCATAGCGCTTCATCGTGCTGCGCCCAGCCACCGAAACCCCAGTGGCCGCGATGCAGACCCGGCGCGCGATCCGTTGCTGCCATCGCCGCTTCAATTAATAGCGTACCGGAACCACACATCGGGTCCAGCAGCGGCGTGCCCGGCTGCCAGCCGGAGCGCATCACGATGGCCGCCGCGAGGTTTTCTTTGACAGGTGCGATACCAGTGCGATCGCGATAGCCGCGCAGGTGCAAGCCTTCGCCGCTCAAATCAAGGGAGATGTACGCCGTTTCCTGCTGAAGACGCACGTTGATGCGCAGGTCTGGCTGTTCACGTTCGACATTCGGGCGCGGCAGATTTTTACGGGTGAATGCGTCAACAATGGCGTCTTTCACTTTCAGCGCGCCGTACTGGCTGTTGCGGATCTCGTCATTCAGGCCGCTGAAATGCACCGCAAAGGTGGCGCCCGGATTGAAAATCTCTGTCCAGCTAATCGCCTGCACACCGAGGTACAGGTCAAGGTCGCTGTAAACCTTGCACTCGCCAAGCGGCATCATAATGCGTGAGGCCAGACGACTCCACATCAGGCTTTGGTACAGGAGCCGCGTATCCCCTTCAAAGTGGACACCACCCTGAACCACGCGGCACGCCTGCGCGCCCAGCTTTTCCAGTTCAGTTTTTAACAGCTCTTCCAGCCCACGGGCCGTACTGGCAAACAGAGAAATCATCATATCACTTATACTCAACGAAAATTGCTGCGCATTATAGCTAATCTGACGTTTATGTCATAAAGTTGGTGGCTCTTTTTAGTCTTTCAGGAGCAAGGCGTGCCAACTCTTTCGCGTCTATTCGTTCATCCCGTTAAATCGATGCGTGGTATTGGCCTGACGCATGCATTAGCAGATATCAGCGGTCTCGCCTTTGACCGTATTTTTATGCTCACCGATACTGACGGCACCTTTATTACCGCGCGTCAGTATCCGCAACTGGTGCGTTTTTCCCCCTCCCTGCTGGCTGATGGCCTGCATCTGACCGCGCCCGATGGCAGTAGCGCGGTGGTGCGTTTTGCCGATTTCGCGCCTCAGAGCGCGCCAACGGAAGTGTGGGGGAACCACTTTACCGCGCAGGTTGCGCCTGAAACTATCAATAACTGGCTGAGCGGTTTTTTTCCCCACACGGTGCAGCTGCACTGGGTCGGGCCAACGCCTACCCGCCGCGTAAAACGCTTTGAAGCGGTGCCGCTTGGCTTTGCCGATGGTTTTCCCTACCTGTTAACCAACGAAGCGTCGCTGCGCGATTTGCAACATCGCTGCCCGGCGAGCGTAAAAATGGAGCAGTTCCGACCAAACCTGGTGGTAACGGGCGCGCAGGCATGGGAAGAAGACGGCTGGAAAACGATACGTATCGGCGAGGTGGTTTTTGACGTGGTAAAACCCTGCAGCCGCTGCATTTTCACGACGATTAGCCCTGAGCGCGGGCAAAAACATCCCGCCGGAGAGCCGCTGGCGACGCTGCAACGCTTTCGTACCGCGCAGGATAATGGCGACGTTGATTTCGGCCAGAACCTGATCCCGCGCAATAGCGGCCTGGTGCGCATGGGTGATGAGGTCGTTGTTCTGGCCACTAAACCGGCAAAAATATACGGTGCAGGCGCACAGGAAGAAACGCTGACGCCGGTGGTTGAAGCAGAAGGTACGGTTAATATCACCTGGCAGGAGCAGACTTTCTCCGGCAATAATCAGCAGGTGCTGCTGGAGCAGCTGGAAGGTCAGGGTATTCGCGTACCGTATTCGTGCCGCGCCGGGATTTGCGGCTGTTGTCGAATACGTTTGCTGGACGGGGAAGTCAGCGCGCTGAAAGCGTCGGCAATTGGGGCTGATGGAACCATACTCAGCTGTAGCTGCATTCCGAAAACCGCCCTTCGGCTGGATGTTTAAACCGCCTGTTCAAACGGGAGGCTGGCGGCTCGCTGGTGCGATCGCAGCCGATCGTTCATGATTTTAATCGCATCACCAAGTTGCATGGTGCGCCCGGCAATCACCACGCCGGGCTGCGCCAGCAGGCACAGTGCGGCATTGTCGCCCGGTTCAACCACCAGCAAATTTACGCACTCCTGCGTATCGCTCAGCCAGACACAGGCCGCCTCACCGGATGAGGGCGCCCAGTTCTCACCGTGCGACAGAAAGTGCCAGCTTTTTGGCATTTGTGGTTTCAAAAAACGGATCGCCACCAGCGCATTAAGCACCAGTTCAGCACGCTGCTCATTAGATAATTCTAATTCGCGACATTTCTCATCGAAGGAGAAAAAGAGCGCGGCATCATCAACACAAAAACCCGACGGGGCAAAGGCATCGGGCGTCAACATTTTACGGGCAAACCGGGAGCGAAATAACATGCCATTGGCTAAATCGAGCATCATACGATCATGCTCGCTATCAAAATACCAGCGCCAATTATCGTCAGGTTTAATTCGCATTTTCTCTCCGCTCCCCTTAGACATCCCGTTACTTTTTCACCCTGTTTGCCGCCTTGTTTATTATTAAGACCATAATGTTTAAATTAGCAACACTGGCAGAATATAAAACAACCAGAGCCGGAAATAAAGCTCTGGTTGTCCTGGAAAGGGAAAAAGATTAGATATTACGGACGATTTCTTTAATCAGCGGCGGGCCTTTAAAAATAAAACCTGAATATATTTGCACCAGCGTAGCCCCTGCCGCCAGCTTTTCGCGCGCGGCGATAACCGAATCTATACCGCCTACGCCAATAATCGGCAAACGGCCATTTAATTCCTGCGACAAGCGACGAATAATTTCGGTACTCTTTAATTGCAGCGGACGGCCACTTAAGCCACCGGTTTCGTCGCAATGTTTCATTCCCTGCACCAGCGATCGTTCCAGCGTCGTATTTGTGGCAATAACACCATCAATATTGTGCCGCACTAAACTGTCGGCAACCTGGATCAATTCTTCAGTAGAAAGATCCGGGGCGATCTTTACCGCCACGGGAACATATTTATGGTGGATATTTTGCAACTCGCTTTGCTTATTTTTAATTGCCGTCAGCAAATCATCCAGCGCCTCGCCATATTGCAGCGTGCGTAAACCTGGGGTATTCGGCGAGGAAATATTGATCGCAATATAACCCGCGTAAGCATAGATTTTCTCCATACAAATCAGATAGTCGTCTTTGCCTTGTTCCACGGGCGTGTCTTTATTTTTGCCAATATTAATACCCAGCACGCCATCGAAATGGGCTTTTTTGACATTCTCGACCAAATTATCCACGCCGAGATTATTAAACCCCATTCGGTTGATCAATCCTTCGGCTTCCACCAGACGGAAGATCCGCGGTTTATCGTTGCCCGGCTGCGGGCGCGGTGTGACGGTACCAATTTCGATCGCGCCAAAACCCATCGCGCCAAGCGCATCAATACACTCGCCGTTTTTATCAAGCCCGGCCGCCAGACCCAGCGGGTTTTTAAAGGTCAGTCCCATGCACTGCACCGGCTTTTCCGGCACACGCTGGCGGACAAGCGCTTCGAGCGGCGTTCCGGTAATGCGGCGTAATTGCTGAAATGTTAATTCATGAGCGCGCTCTGGATCGAGCTGGAAAAGGGCTTTACGAACGAAGGGGTAGTACATGAACTCTCCTGGATTCCCGGTGTGCAAACCGGGGGCGTATTATCGGTGAAAGCCCGGCGAAAGGGAATTGACCTGTGGCAAAAAAAGCGAAATCGACGCAAACGTTTACCCTGTTTCTTTTTCCCTTATGCAAATTTCAGCATTTTTTCCTCATATAAATCATTTAGTGGAATAAACGACCTCTGTCACACTGCCTGAAAATGTTATATGGATTAACAAAAAGCAAACCAATTGTTATAAGAGGTTGATATGCGTGTAATAACTCTGGCAGGAAGCCCGCGCTTTCCATCACGTTCCAGCGCATTACTTGCCTATGCCCGGGAACGCCTGAGCGCGCTGAATATCGAAGTGTACCACTGGCATTTACACAATTTTGAGCCACAGGATCTGCTCTATGCCCGCTTTGATAGCCCGGCGTTGCAAACCTTTATCGAACAGCTCAAAACGGCAGAAGGGATAGTCGTTGCCACACCGGTGTATAAAGCCTCTTTTTCCGGCGCGCTAAAAACGGTGCTCGACCTGCTGCCGGAACGTGCCCTTGAAGGCAAAGTGGTGCTCCCCGTCGCTACCGGCGGCACCATCGCCCATATGCTGGCGGTGGATTACGCCCTGAAACCGGTACTCAGCGCATTAAAAGCGCAGGAGATCCTGCACGGGGTCTTTGCCGATGATAGCCAGATCCTGGATTACCAGCACAAGCCCGTGCTCACGCCCAACCTGCAAAACCGTCTCGACAGCGCGCTGGAAACCTTCTGGCAGGCGCTGCATCGCTGTGATGTACCGGCACCTGATTTTCACCGCGCACAGGGGATAGCCCATGTTTAAACTGCTCAAACATCTGACCCTCGGCGGGCTACTGACGCTCTCTGCCTGGTCTCATGCCGCCGCTCCCGATGCATTGCGTATCGGTTATCAAAAAGGCAGCGTCAGTATGGTGCTGGCAAAAAGTCATCAACTGCTGGAAAAGCGCTATCCGCAGACAAAAATTTCGTGGATTGAATTTCCCGCCGGGCCACAAATGCTTGAAGCGCTGAATATCGGCAGTATCGATTTGGGCAGTACCGGGGATATCCCCCCGATTTTTGCCCAGGCTGCAGGTGCCGATTTGTTGTATGTCGGCGTCGAACCGGCAAAACCAAAGGCGGAAGTCATCCTGGTAGCCGAAAACAGCCCTATCAAAACCGTGGCGCAATTAAAAGGTCACAAAGTTGCGCTCCAGAAAGGCTCCAGCTCGCACAATCTGCTGCTGCGCGCCTTGCAGGAAGCCGGGCTGAAATTTAGCGATATCCAGCCGGTGTTCCTGACCCCGGCGGATGCCCGCGCCGCGTTCCAGCAAGAGAATGTCGATGCCTGGGCGATTTGGGACCCCTATTATTCCGCAGCCTTATTACAGGGCGGCGTGCGGGTGCTAAAAGATGGCACCACGCTAAAACAGACCGGCTCTTTCTACCTGGCGGCCCGCCCTTATGCCGAAAAGTACGGCGCCTTTATTCAGGGCGTGCTGGATACGTTTAGCGAGGCCGATGCGTTAACCATCAGCCACCGTGATGAGAGCGTGGCCCTGCTGGCAAAAACCATGGGACTGCCGCAGCCGGTGATTGCGACCTATTTCGATCACCGCCCCCCTACCCGAATTGCCCCGGTTAATGAGGCAACCGCCGCGTTGCAACAAAACACTGCCGACCTTTTCTACGCCAATCATCTGGTACCGAAAAAAGTGGATATCCGTACCCGAATCTGGCAACCAACCCCACAAGGAGAGAAATCATGAGTCTGAATCTGTTCTGGTTTTTACCGACCCACGGCGATGGACACTATCTGGGTACCGAGATTGGTTCACGCCCGGTGGACAGCAGCTACCTTCAGCAGATTGCCCAGGCGGCGGATCGCATCGGTTTCAGCGGCGTGCTGATCCCGACCGGGCGATCCTGCGAAGATGCCTGGCTGGTTGCCGCCTCGCTTATCCCGGTCACTCAGCGGTTGCGTTTTCTGGTCGCGCTGCGCCCGAGCGTTACCTCGCCCACGGTGGCGGCACGCCAGGCCGCAACGCTCGACCGGCTGTCTAATGGCCGCGCATTGTTTAACCTGGTGACCGGCAGCGATCCGCAGGAATTAGCAGGCGATGGGGTGTTTCTTGACCATACCCAGCGTTATGAAGCCTCGGCGGAGTTCACCCACGTCTGGCGACGCCTGCTTTCAGGCGATACCGTGGATTTTAACGGTAAGTATGTCCATGTCCGCGGTGCGAAAATCTTTTTCCCGCCGGTGCAGCAGCCTCACCCGCCGCTCTACTTTGGCGGTTCGTCTGATATCGCCCAGGATCTGGCGGCAGAACAGGTTGATCTCTATCTCACCTGGGGCGAACCCCCGGAGCAGGTGAAAGAGAAGATTGAGCAAGTGCGCGCCAAAGCGGCGGCACGAGGGCGTAAGGTACGCTTTGGTATCCGTCTGCATGTGATTGTGCGCGAAACCACGGCAGAAGCCTGGCAAGCCGCGAACGACCTTATTTCACATCTGGATGATGAGACCATCGCCCGCGCGCAGGCGGCATTTTCCCGGCAGGATTCGGTTGGGCAACAGCGGATGGCTGCCCTGCACCAGGGTAAACGCGACAACCTTGAGATAAGCCCTAACCTGTGGGCAGGCGTCGGGCTGGTGCGCGGTGGCGCAGGGACAGCGCTGGTTGGCGATGGCCCGACCGTGGCGGCGCGTATTAATGAATATGCCGCGCTGGGTATCGACAGCTTTGTGCTTTCCGGTTACCCGCACCTGGAAGAGGCGTATCGCGTGGGCGAACTGCTGTTCCCGCATCTTGACGTCGCTATCCCACAGATCCCACAACCCCGGCCTTTGCAGCTCCAGGGCGAGACGGTGGCGAATGACTTTATCCCTCATCAAGTGCGCAAAGCCGGGGTGTAACATGGCTCAGAACAAATGGTTGCTGCGCGCCGCGCCCTGGCTATTGCCGGTCGGGATTGTGCTGGTCTGGCAACTTGCCTCCTCTACCGGCTGGCTCTCGACACGCATTCTGCCCTCGCCGGAAGGGGTGCTGGAAGCCTTCTGGTCGCTTAGCGTCAGCGGCGAGTTGTGGACGCATCTGACCATCAGTAGTTGGCGGGCCGTAACAGGTTTCGCCATTGGCGGAACCCTGGGTCTGACGCTGGGGCTGATTAGCGGGCTGTCGCGCTGGGGCGAGCGCCTGCTGGATACCTCAATTCAGATGTTGCGTAACGTGCCCCATCTGGCACTGATCCCGCTGGTGATTTTGTGGTTTGGGATTGATGAGAGCGCGAAAATTTTCCTCGTCGCGCTCGGCACGTTATTCCCCATCTATATCAATACCTGGCACGGCATCCGTAATATCGACCGCGGCTTGCTGGAGATGGCGCGCAGTTACGGCTTGTCGGGGATTGGGCTGTTTATCCACGTTATTCTTCCCGGCGCGCTGCCTTCGATTATGGTTGGCGTGCGCTTTGCGCTCGGCCTGATGTGGCTGACGCTGATTGTAGCGGAAACCATCTCGGCAAACGCAGGCATTGGCTACCTGGCGATGAATGCGCGGGAGTTCCTGCAAACCGATGTGGTGGTGGTGGCGATTATTCTCTACGCCCTGCTTGGCAAGCTCGCCGATATCAGCGCTCAGCTGCTTGAGCGCCTTTGGCTACGCTGGCACCCCGCGTATCTGCAAAAGGAGGCAAACGTATGAACACGGCGCGGCTTACTCAAGGCATCCCGCTGTTACTTAACGGCGTGAGCAAACACTACGCCAGCAACCCGGTTCTTAACGCGCTCGATTTACATATCGCCGCCGGGCAATTTGTCGCTATTGTCGGGCGCAGCGGCGGCGGTAAAAGCACCCTGCTACGTCTGCTGGCCGGGCTGGAAAGACCAAGCGCCGGAGAACTGCTGGCCGGTAGCACGCCGCTTGCGACAATTCAAAGTGACACGCGGATGATGTTCCAGGACGCACGCTTACTGCCCTGGAAATCCGTTATTGATAATGTCGGGCTGGGGCTAAAAGGAAACTGGCGCGATGCCGCGCAAAACGCGTTGCATTCGGTCGGGCTGGAACAGCGCGCTGGCGAGTGGCCCGCAGCGCTTTCCGGTGGGCAAAAACAGCGCGTCGCGCTGGCTCGTGCGCTGGTGCATCAGCCAGGTTTATTGCTGCTGGATGAACCCCTGGGCGCGCTGGATGCGTTAACCCGCCTTGAGATGCAGGCGATGATCGTTTCGTTATGGCAGGCACATGGCTTTACGGTCGTGCTGGTGACGCATGATGTGAGCGAAGCGGTGGCAATGGCCGATCGCGTGTTGCTTATAGAGGAAGGAAAAATTGGCCTCGATTTGGCCATCGATCTGCCCCGCCCGCGCCGCGTGGGTTCGGTGAAGCTGGCAGAACTGGAAGAACAGGTGCTCAACCGGGTGATGCTGCGTGGCGAGTCGGAAAGCCTTCCCTTCGCCAGAGCACGCCACGCGTAACTAACGGGCGCATAACGCGCCCGTTTCCTGCGTTTAGGCCAGCGCCTTGCTGATTTTCTCGTACAGGTCGCTGGAAAGATTTTCCAGATTTTTCAACTGCTCCAGCGCTGCACGCATCAGCGCCTGGCGTTTTTCGTCGTAGCGCTTCAGGCGGATCAGCGGTTCAACTAACCGCGATGCCACCTGCGGATTACGGCGGTTCAGATCGGTCAGGATCTCAACGAGGAACGCATAACCGCTGCCATCCGCTGCATGGAACGCCGCCGGATTGCTGCCGGCAAACGCGCCAATCAGCGCACGGATACGGTTTGGGTTGCTCATCGAGAACGAACGGTGGTGCATCAACTGACGAACCGTCTCCAGCACATTGCTCGCCGGGCTGGTCGCCTGCAGCATAAACCATTTGTCCATTACCAGACCGTTCTCATGCCACTTGTCGTCGTACTCCTGCATCAGCTGCTCGCGGCAAGGTAGCTGCGCGGCCACCGCTGCCGACAGCGCCGCCAGCGCATCGGTCATATTGTCCGCCGTGTGGTATTGCTCGCTCACCAGTTTATCCGCCGCGTCAACATCGCCAAAGGCCAGATAGTGCAGGCAGATATTGCGCAGCGCGCGTTTACCGATATCCGCGTGTTCCACCCGATAAGACGGTAGAGTATTGGCGTGATAAATCGCCAGCAGCTCATCAGCCAGCTCTGCGGCAAGCGTGCGGGTCAGCGCATCGCGCACCGCCGCAATGGCAAGTGGATCGATAATATCAAACAGTTCCGCGATTTCGCCGGAGGATGGCAGCGTCAGGATCTCTGCCGCCAGCGCCGGATCAATCTGCTCATCAAGCAAAATGGCGCGGAACGCATCGGCGACATGCAGCGGCAGGGAGAGCGCCTGGCCCTGCTGATGGCGGGCAACGTTCAGTTTTATATGCGTCGCCAGCAGGCTTTGCGCCGCATCCCAGCGGGAAAAATCATTTCTGGCATGGCGCATCAGGAACGTCAGCTGTTGATCGCTCCAGTTGTATTCCAGTTTCACCGGCGCGGAGAACTCCCGCAGCAGCGATGGCACAGGCTGGAAGTAGACATTATCGAAAACAAACGTCTGCTCTGCCTGGGTCACATTCAGCACGTTATGCACCGGGTGGCCGCCTTTTTGCAGCGGGATCACCTTGCCTTCGTTATCATACAGCTCGATATCGAACGGAATATGCAGCGGGAACTTCTCCTGCTGCTCAGCCGTTGGCGGAGTGCGCTGGCTGATGGTCAACGTATACTGTTCGGTATTCGGGTTGTAATCGTCCTGCACGGTAACAATTGGCGTGCCCGCCTGGCTGTACCAGCGGCGGAAATGGGACAAATCGATATTGGACGCATCTTCCATCGCCTGCACAAAGTCATCGCAGGTCGCCGCGCTGCCGTCGTGGCGCTCAAAGTAGAGCTGCATTCCTTTCTGGAAATTCGCCTCGCCCAGCAATGTGTGCAGCATCCGGATCACTTCCGCACCTTTCTCATACACCGTCAGGGTGTAAAAGTTATTCATTTCGATAACTTTGTCCGGGCGAATCGGGTGCGCCATCGGGCTTGCGTCTTCCGCAAACTGCAAACCACGCATGATACGCACGTTGTGGATGCGGTTTACCGCGCGCGAACCGAGATCGGAGCTGAACTCCTGATCGCGGAACACCGTCAGCCCCTCTTTCAGGCTAAGCTGGAACCAGTCGCGGCAGGTCACACGATTACCGGTCCAGTTATGGAAATACTCGTGACCAATCACGCGCTCAATATCCAGGTAATCCTTATCGGTCGCGGTATCGGTGCGGGCAAGAACATATTTCGAGTTGAAGATATTCAACCCTTTGTTCTCCATCGCGCCCATATTAAAGAAGTCAACGGCGACAACCATATAGATGTCGAGATCGTATTCCAGGCCAAAGCGCTCTTCGTCCCACTTCATGGAATTCTTCAGCGAGGTCATGGCCCACGGCGCGCGATCAAGGTTGCCGCGATCGACATACAGCTCCAGCGCCACCTCACGCCCGGAACGGGTCGTGAACGTATCGCGCAGCACATCAAAGTCGCCCGCGACCAGCGCAAACAGGTAGCAAGGTTTCGGGAACGGGTCCTGCCATTGTACCCAGTGGCGGCCATTGTCCAGCTCGCCCTGCGCGATACGGTTACCGTTAGAAAGCAGGAACGGGTAGCGCTGTTTGTCGGCTATCAGTTTGGTGGTAAAACGCGCCAGCACATCCGGGCGGTCGAGATACCAGGTAATATAACGGAAGCCTTCTGCTTCACACTGGGTGCACAGCCCTTCGCCGGACTGATACAACCCTTGCAGCGCGGTGTTGGCCGCCGGGCTGACTTCATTGACGATGCGCAGGGTAAAACGCTCCGGTAAGCCGTCGATAATCAGCTGCTGGTCTTCTAATTTATAGTTCGTCCAGGGCGTATCGTTAACATGCAGGGAAATCAGCGTCAGCTCGCCGCCATCCAGGCGCAGCGGCACGGCAGACGCGCTATGGCGCGACACGGTGCTGACTGCGGTGACAACGGTTTTTTCCGCGTCCAGGTCGAAGGTCAAGTCAATATCGCTAATCTGGTAATCCGGCGCACGGTAATCGTGGCGGTATTTGGCTTGTGGCTGTTGTGTCATAAAAAACCTTTCGCATCTTCAGGATGGTTACGACTCCAGTCTATTCCGGTTGCGGAAATCGCGCCATGCAGAATGTTTATCTTTTCAGAGGGAAAAGCTCTGATTGCTACATTATCTTAACAAAGAGGCACAAATCGCTATCGACCCACTTGTAACGATATGTTGTGATCAGGGTTCAATAACCTGGTAAACAAGGTATACTCCAGCCATTACCTGCTTTGTTTATTGTACTAAACGCTCCTGTAAGAGGATGCTACTGCGCGCCATGACACAACTCGCTTTCCCTGGTCTGCAAACGCTGCTGGATACTGACGCATACAAACTGCATATGCAGCAAGCGGTGTTCCATCATTATTATGATGTCCACGTTACGGCCGAATTCCGCTGCCGCGGCGACGATCTGCTGGGTATTTATGCCGATGCTATCCGTGAGCACGTTGATGCAATGCAGCATTTACGGCTCCAGGATGATGAGTACCAGTGGTTGTCCGGCCTGCCTTTTTTCAAAACTGATTATCTCAACTGGCTGCGCGAGTTCCGCTACGATCCTCAGCAAGTGGTTATCACCAACGATAACGGCAAACTTGATATTCGCCTTTCCGGCCCATGGCGCGAAGTGATTATGTGGGAAGTGCCGCTGCTGGCCGTTATCAGTGAAGTGGTGCACCACTACCGCTCACCGCAGGCAGGCGTGCAGCAGGCTCTGCTTCATCTGGAAGATAAACTGGCAGATTTCGCTGCCCGCACCGCTTCGCTTGATATGTCCGGTTTCCGCCTGATGGATTTCGGCACCCGCCGCCGTTTCTCCCGCGATGTGCAGCAGGCTATTGTTGAACGCCTGCAGCAGGAGCCGTGGTTCGTGGGCACCAGTAACTACGATCTGGCGCGCCGCCTGTCGCTTACCCCAATGGGTACCCAGGCGCACGAATGGTTCCAGGCACACCAGCAGATAAGCCCAAGCCTCGCCACCAGCCAGCGCGCCGCACTTGCCGCATGGCTTGAGGAGTATCCTGACCAGCTGGGTATCGCCCTGACCGACTGCATCACCATGGATGCTTTCTTGCGCGATTTTGGCGAAGAGTTCGCCACCCGTTACCAGGGGTTACGTCACGACTCCGGCGATCCGGTGGAATGGGGCGAAAAAGCCATAGCGCATTATGAAAAACTCGGCATTGATCCGTTATCAAAAACGCTTGTGTTCTCCGATAACCTTGATCTGAATAAAGCGCTGGATCTCTACTGCCACTTCGCAACACGCGTCAAACTCGGCTTTGGTATTGGTACGCGCCTGACCTGCGATATTCCTCATGTTAAGCCGCTCAATATTGTCATCAAGCTTGTTGAGTGTAACGGCAAACCGGTGGCGAAATTATCCGACAGCCCCGGAAAAACGATTTGTCACGACAAAGCGTTTGTGCGCGCGCTACGCAAAGCGTTCGACCTGCCGCAGATAAAAAAAGCCAGTTAATTGCAGGGGAGCCATAGCGCTCCCCTTTTTTTCCCGACTTTTATTAATCGTTCCTGCGAATTCTGCTTGTCTGATGGCGTACGCCAGGTAACATAGATATCCCCCCTTCCCGGGTGGACAAGTGATTATTTTTTCCGACTTATTAACAGAGAGAATATTATGAGCGTTGTGCCTGTAGCCGACGTATTCCATGGCCGCGTAGACGTCGATAGCGAAGTCACCGTACGCGGATGGGTGCGCACCCGCCGAGATTCTAAAGCTGGTATCTCCTTCCTCGCCGTTTATGACGGTTCCTGCTTTAATCCAGTACAGGCCGTTATTAATAATTCTCTGCCCAATTACACGACTGAAGTGCTGCGCCTGACCACCGGCTGCTCGGTTATTGTAACCGGTAAAGTCGTGGCCTCCCCCGGCGAAGGCCAGAGCCTGGAAATTCAGGCAACGCATGTTGAAGTCACCGGCTGGGTTGAAGATCCGGATACCTACCCGATGGCGGCAAAACGCCACAGCATAGAGTACCTGCGCGAAGTGGCGCACCTGCGTCCGCGCACGAACCTTATCGGTGCCGTTGCCCGTGTTCGCCATACGCTGGCGCAGGCCTTGCACCGCTATTTTGACGAGCAGGGCTTTTTCTGGGTCTCCACGCCGCTTATCACCGCGTCTGATACCGAAGGCGCAGGTGAGATGTTCCGCGTGTCCACGCTGGATATGGAAAACCTGCCGCGCACGCCGGAAGGCAAAGTGGATTATGACAAAGACTTTTTCGGCAAAGAGTCGTTTTTGACCGTCTCCGGCCAGCTTAACGGCGAAACCTATGCCTGTGCGCTGTCAAAAATTTACACCTTCGGTCCGACCTTCCGTGCGGAAAACTCCAATACCAGCCGCCATCTGGCTGAGTTCTGGATGCTGGAGCCGGAAGTCGCGTTCGCCAATCTTGACGATGTCGCGGGGCTGGCGGAAGGCATGCTGAAATACGCTTTCCAGGCCGTGCTTAATGAGCGTATGGATGATATGCAGTTCTTTGCTGAGCGTGTCGATAAAGACGCGATTGGCCGCCTGGAGCGTTTTGTGGCCGCCGACTTTGCGCAGGTGGATTACACCGAGGCCGTTGCCATCCTTGAGAAGTGTGGCGAGAAGTTCGAAAACCCGGTGTACTGGGGCGTTGATCTGGCCTCCGAGCATGAACGCTATCTCGCGGAGAAACATTTTAAAGCGCCAGTGGTAGTTAAAAACTACCCGAAAGATATCAAAGCGTTCTATATGCGCCTTAATGAAGACGGTAAAACCGTGGCGGCAATGGACGTTCTTGCGCCGGGGATCGGTGAAATCATCGGTGGTTCGCAGCGTGAAGAGCGCCTTGATGTGCTGGACGCCCGTATGGCGGAGATGGGCCTGAATAAAGAAGACTACTGGTGGTATCGCGATCTGCGCCGTTATGGCACCGTACCGCACTCCGGTTTTGGTCTTGGCTTCGAGCGCCTGATTGCCTATGTCACCGGCGTGCAAAACGTGCGTGATGTTATCCCTTTCCCGCGCACACCGCGCAACGCAACGTTCTGATTATTTTCCGAATGTTCCTCAGGGCCAGCCATCGCGCTGGCCTTTTTCTTATGCGTCAATAAAAGTTAACACTCCTCTTTCATTTCCAGCCTTCGCACAACGTTCTTTACGTTTCTTCGCATTTTTTTGCGCCTGTAACACTCTTACACCAAAAATAGGCACAACGTTATTGCGCATTAGATATTTCTTACCCATAGCACTTTTGGCTAAAATATATACAGCTATCCGGACGGCTAAACGACATCATAAGGAAAAACAAGATGCGAATGATTCTTAAATAAGAAAAGGCTTTAGATAAATTAAATATAAGTAATTCATATAAATAGGAAAGGTTCTGTCGTTTTTCTCCACACTCGGCGTTGAAATTTGAGATGGTTCACAAAGTTCCCTAAAATTCATAAATATTTACACAATATTTCTTTTTGTTACTCCTTTAAGACATTTGTAGCACTTTCCGGCTAGCGAAACGCGAATATGAATGGAAAGATGCCTCTCAGACACAGAAAGACACCAAACTCTCATCAATAGTTTCGTAAAGATATATTGACGAAATTTATTGACGGCAGTGGCAGGTGTCCATAAAAACCAATGAGGGTAATAAATAATGATGAAGCGCAATATCCTGGCAGTGGTTATCCCTGCCCTGCTGGCAGCCAGTGCGGCAAACGCGGCTGAAATTTATAACAAAGATGGCAACAAAGTTGACCTGTACGGGAAAGCGGTAGGTCGTCACGTCTGGACGACTAACGGCAACAGCTCTAACAGTGATTCGTCTTATGCTCAGATTGGTTTTAAAGGCGAAACGCAGATCAACAGCGATCTGACCGGTTTCGGCCAGTGGGAATACCGTACCATGGCTAACCGCGCTGAAGGCGAACAGCAGAACGGCAACACCCGTCTGGCTTTCGCTGGTCTGAAAATCGCTGATGCAGGCTCCATTGATTACGGTCGTAACTACGGCGTAATTTATGATGTTGAGTCCTATACCGATATGGCGCCGTACTTCTCCGGCGAAACCTGGGGTGGTGCTTACACCGATAACTTTATGACCAGCCGTGCGGGTGGCCTGCTGACCTACCGCAACTCAGACTTCTTCGGTCTGGTTGATGGGTTATCTTTTGCCATTCAGTATCAGGGTAAAAATGAATCCAACCACAGCATCATCGCACAGAACGGCGATGGCGTGGGTTACTCAGTCGATTATCAGTTTGCTGAAGGCTTCGGCGTAACCGCTGCTTACGGCAACTCTGATCGTACTAACGATCAAGAATTACTTGACGGTAACGGCAAGCGTGCGGAAGTTTGGGCTGTAGGCGCTAAATATGATGCGAACAACATCTACCTGGCCACGGTATATTCCGAAACGCGCAACATGACCATTGTTGACAGCGAGACAACAGGTACTGAATTCGCAAACAAGACTCAGAACTTCGAAGCGGTTGCTCAGTATCAGTTCGACTTCGGTCTGCGCCCGGCAATCTCTTATGTTCAGAGCAAGGGTAAAAAACTCAACGGTGCTGATAGCTCCGCTGACCTGGCGAAATATATCCAGGCTGGCGTAACCTACTACTTCAACAAAAACATGAACGTATGGGCTGACTACCGTTTCAACCTGCTGGATGACAACGACTACAGCGCAAGCACCTACGGCATCGGTGCTGATGACCAGGCGGCTGTAGGTCTGACCTACCAGTTCTAATCAGTCCCCCTCGACTGTTATATGCATATCAAACAGGGCTACGGCCCTGTTTTTTTATATGCGGCAAACATATCGCGGTGAGATTTGAGAAGCCTCGCGCTTTTTATCGCAAACGGTTGGCAATTCCTGCGACAGCCGTTAACCTGATAGCGGACTTCTCTTCTGTCACCAAAATGGAACCTCGTCATGTTTGAGAATATTACCGCTGCCCCTGCCGACCCTATTCTGGGCCTGGCCGATCTGTTTCGCGCCGATGAACGCCCGACAAAAATTAACCTCGGTATCGGTGTGTATAAAGATGAAACCGGTAAAACGCCGGTGCTCACCAGCGTAAAAAAAGCCGAACAATATTTGCTGGAAAACGAAACCACCAAAAACTACCTCGGCATTGACGGTATCCCCGAGTTCGCCCGCTGTACGCAGGAGCTGCTTTTCGGCAAAGGCAGTGCGATTATCAGCGACAAACGTGCTCGTACAGCGCAAACGCCTGGCGGCACCGGTGGCCTGCGCGTTGCGGCGGATTTCCTTGCTAAAAACACCAACGTTAAACGCGTTTGGGTCAGCAACCCGAGCTGGCCGAACCATAAAGGCGTGTTCAACTCCGCCGGTCTGGAAGTCTGTGAATACACCTATTACGACGCCGTAAACCATGCGCTGGATTTCGACGGTATGCTCTCAAGCCTGAGCAATGCGCAAGCGGGCGATGTGGTGCTGTTCCACGGCTGCTGCCATAACCCGACCGGTATCGATCCGACGCTGGAACAGTGGGAAACGCTGGCAAAACTGTCGTTAGAGAAAGGCTGGCTGCCGCTGTTTGACTTCGCCTATCAGGGCTTCGCGCGCGGTCTGGAAGAGGATGCTGAAGGTCTGCGTGCATTTGCCGCCGTCCATCAGGAACTGCTGGTTGCCAGCTCCTACTCAAAAAACTTCGGCCTTTATAATGAGCGCGTCGGTGCCTGCACGCTGGTCGCGGCTGATGCACAGACCGTCGATCGCGCATTCAGCCAGATGAAAGCCGTTATCCGCGCCAACTACTCTAACCCACCGGCTCACGGTGCTTCTGTGGTGGCGACCATTCTCAGCAATGAGACGCTGCGCGCTATCTGGGAACAGGAGCTGACCGATATGCGCCAGCGCATTCAGCGTATGCGCTTGCTGTTTGTGAACACGTTGCAGGAAAAAGGCGCCGCCGGCGATTTCAGCTTTATCACTCGCCAGAACGGTATGTTTTCGTTTAGCGGTTTGACCAAAGAGCAGGTGTTGCGCCTGCGCGAAGAGTTTGGCGTTTACGCCGTCGCGTCCGGGCGCATCAACGTTGCGGGTATGACGCCGGACAATATGTCGCCGCTGTGTGAAGCGATCGTCGCCGTGCTGTAAGCAGCCGCCAAAGCAAAAGGGTCGCCAGAGCGACCCTTTTTTGTTTACCTGCCGTATCAGTCCTGCAGGAACGGATTGTGCAGGCGTTCGTTGCCCAGCGTCGACATCGGGCCGTGGCCTGGAATAAAAGTCACGTCGTCGCCCAGCGGCAGCAGTTTATGCTTGATGGAATCAATCAGCTGCGTATGGCTGCCCTGCGGGAAGTCACTGCGCCCGACGCCGCCTTTAAACACCACGTCGCCGGAGATAAGCAGCCGGGACTGCGCGTCAAAGAACACCACATGCCCCGGCGTATGCCCCGGGCAGTGAAGCACCTGCAGGCTCACCTTCCCGACCGTCACGCTGTCGCCCTCATTCAGCCAGCGATCCGGCGTAAGCGGCTGGCAATCATCCAGCCCAAACATGCGGCTCTGTGCAGGCAGACCTTGCAGCCAGAACTCATCTTCTTTTTCCGGGCCGATAATCGGCACACCGTAGTGTTGCGCCAGCTCAGCAGCCGCGCCGACATGATCCAGGTGGCCGTGAGTGAGCAGAATTTGTGTCAGCGTCACGCCAGCAGCATCAACTTCCTCAATGATGCGCCCGGCATCGCCACCCGGATCGACCACCGCCGCGAGCTGGGTCTGCTCGCACCAGATCAATGAACAATTCTGCGAGAAAGCGGTAACCGGAATAATACGATAGTTCATACTGCTCCTGTAATTCAGTCCTGGGTTTTACCAGTGCCGTATTGGCCCGGTATCAATATGCACAAAGTTGCTTCTGGGGTAATATCCTACACCACCAGCGCGCAGAGATAACGCCGCTTTGCGAATATTGCTCAGGGTAATCCCTTCAATGTGAAAATCCATCGCCTGACCTTTGGTGTGATAACTTTTCTTCGCCACGCCGCGACTGTGGGCGCGAAGTTCATTATTGGTATCAAGACAGCGATAGCCGGAGATTAATTGCACGGGTTTACGGGTACCCAGTAATCCTTGCAAGCGAAAGAGTTGGTCAAAAAGTAAAGGATCGATAGCTTTGATTTTATTCGCGCGATAATCACGGAAAAAGTGATTAAGTTTTGCTAATTCTTCCTGAATATAGCCCTTGCCGTCGAAAAACTCAGCTTTAATAGACTCTCCTGTATGAAGGTTATTAAGGGTTAAAATACGCGGGCGTGGAGTAGCCAGGGTTGCAAATGCGGAAGTCGGGAGAAAGGCGGCACCGAGAGCGACCCCACCCAACGCCAGCAATTTGCGGCGATTAGCGTTAAATTTATCCATGATAATATCTACGGTAAATCAAAAAGTGAACGTTATTTATGCACTTTTTAGCGCACGTCAGGCACATTACCGGGCATGAAAGCTCACGTCAAGACGCCTGAACCCAGCAAATTCAGGCCCCGTAGCGCAAAGGGCCTGTTTTCGCCTGTTGTTGAGACAATATATTTTCTCAAACTGTTTAATTTACCGGATTAATTGCTCTACTTTTGGCAAAATTTGTGCGCCAGATCGCGCGGTGAGATCATAATTGTAAATATCTGTGCGGTATTGCGTACGACCATCTTCCCCGACAAAAGCGGTCAGGTAATAAAGATTAACCGGAATATTTTGCCGGATATTCACATAGCGCGTTTCGCCCTGCTTTAACGCATCGGAAATACGCGTATCGTTCCAGCCCGCATCCTGTAACAACATATTTGCCAGCTCTGACGCTTTATTTACCCGCACGCAGCCGGAACTTAACGCCCGCGCCTCTTTCTGAAACAGGTTGTGATTAGGAGTATCGTGCAAATAAATTGCGTCTGAACTCGGCATATTAAATTTGTAGCGGCCCAGGGAGTTGGTCGCACCCGGCGCCTGCTGGAAACGGAACGGCAGATTCGACGGCGTTATGGTTGCCCAGTCTACATTCCAGGGATTGATAGCTTCTTTACTGTTCCAGCCGCGCAGCACCGTGTAACCGTGGCGTTCAAGATAGCCCGGATCGTTCCACACTTTGGGCAAAATATCCTGGCGCGCCAGCGTCGGCGGCACATTCCACGGCGGGTTAACCACCACGTTATTCAGCGCGCTGCTCATCATCGGCGTTTTACGATCCGGTCGACCCACAATCACTTTTGATGCCAGCACCTGATTACCGTTGAGGTAATACACCAGCGAATATTCCGGGATGTTGACCATAATCCCGGTCGATAGTTTGCCCGGCAACAAGCGCAGACGCTGAATATTAAGCGCCAGCAGCCCGGCACGTTGCGCAGGCGTCACATTCAGCCATTCGCGTGTCGCTTTACCGATAACACCATCCGCATGCAATCCTTGCCAGGCCTGGAAGCGTTTCACCGCGTCGACCAGGGTTCTGTCATACGGCTCGCGGCGGGCCTCTTTTTGCGGCTGCGCTGACGGGCTGACGGCGACCGTCTCGCCAGGCAAGGCGATTGCAGGCTCAGCGTCAAGCATCCCGGTGCGTTGCAAAACTTCACGCAGCGCAGGAATGTCCCTGCTCCACTGGCCCGGGCGCAAAGAGGCCGTGCTGGTCAGCTGCGGCCAGGGGCGCGTATCCGTCACCAGCGCCAGCAACGAGGCGTGCATGGCGGCGTATTGTGGGTGCTGTGGGGCCAGCGAGCGGATAAATACCGGCAGATCGCCTTTATCAAGCGCCAGCTGCCACTGGTTAATCACAGAAATCGCGGGCGTTGCCAGCTTGTACGGTTTGTCGCTGTAGAGCCAGCGCTGCCCTTTCGTCTGAATCGAGGCCACAAAGTGCAGGTAGCCGAGCATCGCGTCAGAGAGCACAACATCGCGTGCCATCCCGGAAACGCCCGGATCGGTTAATAGCTCAACCCAGGTGGTAAATTGCGGCTGGAATCCGGCGATGGCAACTTCCGCCAGCTGCTGCTGAAAAGCCTGCACTGCATCGCGGTTGTCCCACATGGGCTTCTCGTCGCGGGCAGCATACAGCGCGGCAAGCTGATTCATATAGACCGGCGTATAATTCGCGGGTAGCTGCGCCTGCAACCGGGCGCGAACATCCGCCACGGAAACACCGTCCGGGAATGGCGTAACGCCTGCCATCATGGCAGTCGACGGCGACTGCTCCAGCGGCTGCGGCAGTTGCGCCGGCTGCTCACCCGTGGTCGCTGAGCTATCTACCGGTATCATTTCAGGCTCGTCGGCCTGGACACTGAACAGTGGAGCGAATGCAAATGCCAGGCATAAACTTAGCGCCGACATTCGACGACCATACAACTTCTGCAACATCCCTTGCCCCTTGTTTCTAATACATTCTCGTGACGAAAAAGTCACAATTCATTAATCAGTATATAGAGAGAAAGATACCTTTGCCTTGCCTAAGGTAAAGAAGTTTAAAGATTTTACACCGTCTGGCAATGCTTCTCTATGACTAGTCCTGATATAGGTTGACACTCTTCCGCCTGTAAAACGCCTGATGAACATCATCAGGCGTTTTGTATTTCAGGGCCAGATGTGGCCGTTCATGGTTATAAATTGCCACAGATTCTTTTAC